>CALBTA010000001.1 GCA_937967755.1 uncultured Planctomycetaceae bacterium
TCTTGCCGGTCGTAGGCGAGGTCGCCGGTGGTGTCGGTCTTGATCGCGTTGCGTTTGGTCAACGCCTGGGGGCGGAAGGCGACACCGCCGCTGACGCCGGCGATGATCTGATTGCCGTGGACGACGCGGTGGTTGATGATCGTTTCAACTTCCGTTGGAGCGACCGCCAATTCCACTTGGAACTGCTCAGGGTTGCCGAAATGCGTCAGGTGCCAATTCGTTTGGCCGGGAAGATCTTCCGCCCGCATCACCTCGGCGACGAGGGCCAGGTCGAAGATATTTTGCAACTCGGCGTAGACGGGGTACTTCGCGATCAGCTTATCGAACTCGGCCGTAAAAGTGCGGGCGAAACGGCTGGTCAGTTCGTCTGACTTGCCGGTATGCACCCGCTCGCCAGCTTCGGTGAGCATTTCATTTTCGCTCAGCACCTTCACACCTTGGCCGACGAATTCGAAGGCGTCGCGCTCTTTGCTGGCGGAAATCGCCTCATAATTCAACGTGAACCACCAACGCAGCACGTTCATCGGCGGCGGGGCTTCGCCTTTGGCTAGCTCGATCGAATCGAGGTAACTCTCGACTCCCAAAACGCCTTCCTCAAGCCCCATGCCGACCAGTTTCATGTGGTAGTCGGCTTCAACAATGGTGCGGGCGACGCGGGTTCGGGGATCGATCCCTTTGACCTCGATGTCTTGTCGCCCCAGAGTGTTGCGCAAATCCGCCAGCCATTTTTCCCGGGCGGCTTTGCCGGGCTTCAGTTTCGTGTTCGCGCTGGCGCGCAGGAAATCATGGGTGGCCGCCAGGTTTTCTTTCTTGGGAACGATCGAGCAAGTAAACGTGCCATCGCCATCAAGCGAGTTGCGCATCAGCACAATGAGATCGTCAAGTTGCAACACCGGGCGACCGCTGTCGACGTTCACGGTGCGGCCTTCGGCATCGCCTTTCCAATTGCCAGCCGGGCCAGCGATGACGATGTCGCCCGTTTCAGGGTAAACCAACAGGTAGCTGATTTCGGTCATGCCGGCGAGGTTCAGCATCGACTCGTCCGCCGGGCGGCCATCAGCCCAGGCGAGTTGAATTTCCTTTTCCAACCGCGTCAGCGAAACTTTGCGAAGCTTCGACGGGGCGTGGACGTCGCGGTTGCCGCCGCTGGTCAATGCAGCTCGGCGGATGGTTGTCAAACGGGGCGTGTCAACGATGCTGATCTTCTTCAGCAAGCCTTCGGCATCGACGTAGACGCCGCCGGGAAACGGTTCCACAGCGCCCGGCCCGCCCACTTCTTCCCAAGTGGTTGGCCGCACCGTGGCGGTGATCAGGTCGATCAGCGAATCGAAGTCAGCCGCTGCGGCTCCGCCGCGCGGGCCGATGGGGCTGCCAGCCAACGAAGACAAAGCCTGCCCGCGCTGCACGTCGCCGCCGATGTCGGAAAGCGTCGCGAGCGAAGCACGGCGAGCGCCGGCATCGGCCTGGGCACCCGCAATTTGTCCGAGGAAGCGGTCACGCAATGCGCCGTCCGCCGCGCCTGCTAGCGCACGCGCCGGGCCGAACTCGCCGGCGGCCAAATGGGCATTCAAACGGGCATCCGCATCGGCCGCGTCTTGAGCCGCTGCAGTTGGTGCGAAGAAAGCTGCGCACGCGATCAAAGCGCACAGAGCAAGGGTGACGTTGGCACGTCGAGACATAGCTACCTCCAAACAGATATCGTCCAGGTGCCCCCTGGATTTCTCAGGATGTCAATCAATGGTGAAAAGCTGCTGGTCAATCTATTAGCGTGATTCAACCGACGGCGAAAGTCAAGCGAAACTGGCGATAGCAAAGCAATTATCCTCAATTGCGTTACGACGTGAATTCGCCGCCAAATCAGATCGATTGGGCACTTGTAGCAAGATGCTGTATTACCCCGCTACTTCTTGAGCAATTCCAACGCAATGTTCGACATCGTTTCGATGCTGGTCGCCAGGGTGGCCTCGGCGTCGGGGTAGAACAACGGCGAATGCAGCGACGGTGGCGGCGTTCCGAGCTCCTTGAACCGCTCCAGCCGCCGGGCATCGACCGCTCCCACACGGTACATCAAGATCGGCACACCCGCTTTGCCGTAGCGGCTGAAATCTTCGCCCCCCATCGAAGGCTCGGCGTCGCTCACATTTTCTTTCCCCACGGTCGCTTCCAAAACCTTCGCCGAACGGGCGGCCAGGTCACGGTCGTTGAACAACGACGGCGTCCCTTCGGAAATCTTCACGACCGGCTCGGGGGCATCCATGCTGATGGCGATGCCCTTGGCTTTACGCTGAATCGCCTCCAGCAGCTGCGTGCGGACCGCGTCAGAGTAGCTGCGGACGGTGATCTGCAGGTGGCACTCGTCGGCAATGATGTTGTGCTTCTTGCCGCCGTGGATCGATCCCACGGTAATGACCGCCGGTTCCAGCGGTTTGACTTCGCGGGCGACAATCGTTTGCAGCGCCAACACCAACTGGGCGGCCTGTACGATGGGGTCGATCGTCGTGTGTGGGTAAGCCCCATGCCCGCCCCGGCCGCGGACAGTGATGTCGACGCTATCGACGTTGGCCAACGCATAGCCGGCCCGGTAGCCGACCGTTCCGGTCGCGGTGGTCGAATCAACGTGCAGCGCCACCGCATAGTCAGGCTTGGGGAACTTCTCGAACAATCCGTCGCCTAACATGGCTTTGGCGCCTGCGCCCCGCTCTTCGGCAGGTTGGCCAATGATCATCAGCGTGCCGGTCCATTGGTCTTTGTTCGCACTGAGATAACGGGCGACCCCAATCATGTTGGCGATGTGAACGTCATGTCCGCAGGCGTGCATCACGCCGGTTTCGGTGCCGTCATCGGGATTGGTGACCGTCACCTTCGAGGCGTAGCCCAAACCGGTTAGTTCCTTCACCGGCAACGCATCCATATCGCAGCGCAGCATCACGGTTGGGCCTTCGCCGTTTTCGAACAGGGCGACCACGCCGTGGCCACCCACATCTGTGGTCACCTTGCCGCCGGCGGCTTCCAACTCTTTCGCCAGCCGAGCGGCCGTTTCTTTTTCGTGGAAGGACAGTTCCGGATTAGCATGGAAGTGGTGGTAAAGCTTCACGACATCGCCCAAATTCTCATCGACCCAGGCTTTGGGAGTCTCGGCGTGCAGACCATTTGAAGCCAACAGTAAGGCAAAAATTGCAAACGGCACTGCGTTTCTCATGACCAGTGTTCCTCGTTCGGTGTGCGGCTGGGGACCAGCAGTTTTTTGTTGAAAAGGGTATTGCTATCCGTGAAAATATTGTAAGTTATTAGCCTTCATCGTGTGGACTATTTCATAAGCGCGGGTGCGATTCTCATTTCGTCCCCGCCTTATTTTTTGCGCCCATCGTAGCGGGGGCTTCCAGCCACCGTAATCCTGTTCAGGATCAATCTGGCAGGAAGCCCCACTTCGAAGCTTGTTTGTTATACTGCCGGCGCTGGCAAGAACCGTGTATCCACCTTTCTATTGAGGCGAGCCATGTCCGCGGCGACCACGACGCAAATCCACGACAACATCACCGAGTGCATTGGCAACACCCCGCACGTGCGGCTGAACCGCATCGCCGAAGGGTGCGTGGCGACGGTGGTCGGCAAGGTCGAAAACATGAACCCGCTGTGGAGCGTGAAAGACCGCATCGGCCGCGCCATGATCGATGCCGCCGAGCGCGACGGCAAGATCAATGAGAATACCGTCGTCATTGAACCGACCAGCGGCAACACTGGCATCGGGTTGGCCTACGTTTGTGCCGCCCGTGGTTACAAGTTGAAAGTCACGATGCCCGAGAGCATGACCCTTGAGCGTCGCCGGATGCTGAAAGCTTTGGGTGCCGAGTTGGTCCTCACGCCCGCCGCCGAAGGAATGCCCGGGGCGGTGCGCAAGGCGGAAGAGTTGATCGCGCAGAACGACAACTACTTCATGCCGCAGCAGTTTAAGAACCCGGCCAATCCGCAGGTACACCGCGAAACGACGGCTGAGGAAATTTGGGCCGCCACCGATGGCAAGGTCGACATTCTGGTCAGCGGCGTCGGCACCGGCGGGACCATTACCGGCGTGGCCGAAACCATCAAGCAGCGCACGCCAGAGTTTCAGGCGATTGCCGTCGAGCCTGCCAACAGCCCGGTCATCACGCAGCGCAAAGCAGGCGAAGACTTGCAGCCGGGCAAGCATACGATTCAAGGCATCGGTGCCGGCTTCATCCCCGACATCTTAAACGTCGACATCATTGACGATGTCGTCCAAGTCCGCGACGAAGACGCGGCCGAAACGGCACGCGCACTCGCCAAACTGGAAGGCCTGATGTGCGGAATCTCCTGCGGCGCGGCAACTTGGGCGGCGCTCGAAGTCGCCCGCCGGCCAGAATACGAAGGTAAACTGATCGTCGTAATCCTACCCGACATCGGCGAACGTTACCTTTCGACGACGTTGTTTCCTGAATAGGCCCGCCCAATCAAAATGGGCAATCACTGCGCATCGTAAGTGGCTGTTTCATTTGCGGGTGCGTGACCGTCAGTTCACTGGCATGTAGTAGCAGGCGATCCGACATCGCGCGAACTTCGTCGGGTGCGTACAACACGTCGCCGAGAATCGGGTGCCCGATTGACTGCAGATGAATCCGCAGTTGATGCGAACGCCCCGTGATCGGCGAAAGCGC
>CALBTA010000002.1 GCA_937967755.1 uncultured Planctomycetaceae bacterium
CGCGCGAGCCAGCGGCTCGGTGCGCCCAGGATTTCGCGCATCGGATTTTTTTTCCGCCCCCGTTGCATTCGCCGCTGGTAGAAGCCCAGCCCCAACGCCAGCAGCAAGACACTGATCATCGCAGCGGAAATTGACATCAACACCCCGCCGGCCCAGCTTCGCTCGCCCCGCAACGATTGCAAAAAGCTGGTGATGCTGGTCAGAATCGGGTGGTAGATCGCCTCGTATTGACGTTCCGAATTCAACCCCAGCACATAGTCGTCCCAAAGAATTTGCACATAGTCGACCATATCTCCGATCTGCGCGATGATCGCGTTGGCATCAACTTCCGCGTCATCGTCCAGGTCGGCGGGCGTTGGATCGAGACGCATCCACGCGCCGCCGGTGGTGTCTGCGCCGTCCGGCAGTTCATCCTTCGGGAACTCACCGGGGGCGAGGTAGACTTCGACCCAAGCGTGGGCGTGCAACTCTCGCACCTGGTAATAGCTGCCCACGCTATTCCATTCGCCCGACTTGTACCCGACAACCATCCGTGCGGGCAGGCCGACGCTACGGCACATTAAGATCATAGCGCTGGCGAAGTACTCGCAGTGCCCTGTGCGGTGGTTCGCTACGAAGTCTTCGATCGGGTCTAAGGCCGGGTCTAGCTCGACATCGGGATCCAAATCGTAGTTGTACCGCCCGGGAACCTGGAAGTGGGCCTCAATCGCCAGCGCTTGTTGCAGGGGTGTGGTCGCGCCGGCGTCATTGATAATCTGCTGCGCCGCGGCTTGCAGTTGCGGAAACAACGGTTCTTCCGCCACGGTGAGTTGCGTAAGGTACTGCTTGCGAAAGTCGTATTGCTCGGGCGTGAACTGAGCTAGCCTTGTTCCGCGAAACGCACCGCTGCGAACGGTGTAGTTCAGTTGTGGAATAATCTTCCCAGAAAGCGAGTCGTCATCGAGGACCAACTGGTTCCGAACGTAGTTGTCAGCCAGCGTAAACTGTTGCCGCTGGTGGCGGTAGACGGGATAGGTGCTGAACAACACCTTGTACCGGTCGCCGACGCCTGGTTGCAAAAACCGGTCCAGCTTCACGTCTTGAATCACCCTGCCGCGCAGCGGGTTGGCCGGCGCGAGTTCGCGGTAGGCGAATGCTGACTCGAGATCGTCCACGTCGCTCAACCAACGGCCGCTACGGTAACGCGATAGGGCTGTACCGCGCAGGTAGCACTCTCCGTTGACGACGAAGGGGCGTTCATTCTCGGCATCTTTGAACGTGACGCGCAGCACTTCGGCGTCACTTTGCAAAATCCGCCCCATCCTCCCCAGAGAAACTTCCTCCGAAAAACCGGTCACGCTCACCGCGCTCGCCCCCGCGGAGCGCCAAGAGTTGTCGCTGGAACGGGGCACGCCGAAGAAAATTAAGGCGGTGACGACGGCGGTCAGCAAGCAGGTCGAAACGACGTGCCAGGCCAGCCGCTTGCCAAGGAGCGGGCGGGCCAGGTCGTCGCCCGCCGCGCCTGACCAGAACGTGCTGACGCCAGCCAACGGCCAACGGCGCGGCGGGCCGGGGGCGGCGCGCTCTTCATCTTCCGCTTCGCCGTCGTGAAAGCGCTCGGTCTCTCGATAGATAAACAGTAGTGACAACGACGTCAGCGCGACGAGCAAATAAACAACCAACAGCGGACCGAAGGACACGCTCAAGTTCAACGCCGACGCCACAACCACCTGCAGCAACGACAGCACGGCCAACGACCAATAGATACGCAGGCTCTTCTCTTGGAATTGCAGTACGATTTGCAAGTACACCAACAGGTTCGCCACGGCGATCAAGGCGCTTTGGTTGTCGCGGCCGCCGTAGGTCACGTCCACAATGGAATAAGTCACCGCCAGCAGCGCGGCGATGTTGGCAAGGTTTCGATTCAAACGAAATATGCCCAGCGAATCGGTCAAGACAATCGAGGCGACCGCGGAGAGGATCGCGATGCTTGGCAAAAATACACTTTGCTGCCCCAGCCCCAGCAGCAACGTCCCCAGCGCCGACGCAATCGCGACGGAGATTTGCACGGCAAGCCGCAATTTATCTGGTGTGTCCAACATCGCCACGTTCAGGCCACCTCAAAGTATTCGAACAATTCCGCGGCGGAGACGTCAATGCCGCGGATTTCCCGCAGCGCGTTCCGCAGGGCGGGGTCGTCCCACACTGCGGAAAATCGCTGCGTATCCTGCAAATCGCACGGTCGAGTGCCGACCACCACCGTCATCGTGCCGTGCGGAATCTCGTGCATCGATTGCGCAAGCAACTCGGGCAAGTGATCGCGGCGGGTGCTTTTTGCCTGCGCAAGTTGCTCCATGATCTCGGTCAACAAGGGGCGGGAACCAGCGCCCCGTTTCCAACTGATCTCTCGACCGGCGATGCCGATCCCAATTTCGCTGCCGCCGTTGCGGCAAATTTCTTCCGCCACGGTCGCGGCGAAACTGATCGCCAGTTCCACGTTGTCACGCTCGGCGTCGCTGGCACCGGCCGGCTCCCACAGGTCGAGCAACAGCACGATGTCTTGTGAACGCGGGCGCTCGAATTGCCGCACAGCCAAGGCGTTGCGGCGGGCGGATGTGCGCCAGTGAATCCACCGCCGGCTATCGCCGCTGCGCCAATCGCGCAGCCCATAGAAATCGCCCTCGACCAACCCTTGCCGCGATTGCGATCCGCCCACGCCGACCAGCGTCGCCTGGCTGATCTGTTTCCAGCGTGGCGAAAGGCGGCCGGGCCGGGGGAAGACGATCAGTTCTTCCGTATCGGCCACGGTCAACGTTCGCCGCACTAGCCCCAGCGGAAAGCGTGTGGAGACATGGAAGGGGCCAAATTCGTACCGCCCCCGTTCCATCAGCCGGCCTTGGTAAGACTGGATGTCGGTCTTGCCCGCTTCGACTAGCGGGAAGAAGACTTCCGCGAGCATTGCTTCTTGCTCTTGGGAATCGTCGGCCCGGCGGATGCGATCGGTGACGACGATCGCCGAACTGTCGCCGCGCTTCGCGATGCCCGTGGCGGCAAATTCGACGACCAACAAGTCGCCGGCGCAAACGCCCTCAGGCAGAATTCGCTTCACCCGCAAGCGGCCCAGCGACACCATGACCATCCGCCAGTTGTAGATCAGCGGCCCAATCATCATGCCGGCCAGCACGAACAACAAGTTAATCCCGCGCAACACGCCACCGCCAATGATGAACGCCAGCACCACCGTGTAGTACAAGCCTTCAAGGCAGATGGTCAGCCGGTATTTGCCGTTCATCTTCATTGGCTTGAATTGAATTTTGCGGCAGCTTGCCCCGCGAAAGACGACCACACCTACTGCGGAACGGGCACCTGCTCAACAATCCGGTGGACGAGCGCTTCGACGGCTTGGGTGTAACGCCCGTGCAGGTAGCCCTTGGTAATCACCCGGTGCGACAACACCGGCACGGCCAGTTGTTTGATGTCGTCCGGCACGACGAATTGCCGGCCTTCGATCAGTGCCAGGCTTTGCGCGGCCCGGTAAAGGCAAAGTGTGCCGCGCGTGCTGACGCCCACGTGCAATTCTTCGCTCTCGCGTGTGGCCTCGATGATGTCCAACAGATATTCGTTGATCGCTTCATCGACTGTGACCGACCGCACCGCCCGCTGCAACTGCAACACCTGTTCGATTCCCAACACCGGCCGCAAATCTTCGACCGGTTCGTGATCGCGATGAATCGACAGCACTTGCCGTTCGCTTTCGCGATCCGGGTAGCCCATGGAGATCCGCATTAGGAACCGGTCCAACTGGCTTTCCGGCAACGGGTACGTCCCTTCGAATTCAAACGGGTTTTGCGTGGCGATAACCATGAACGGCGCGGGCAATTGGTGCGTGGTGCCATCGACCGAACCCTGCATGTCGCTCATCGCTTCCAGCAGCGCGCTTTGGGTCCGTGGCGGCGTGCGGTTAATCTCATCCGCCAAAATGACGTTGGCGAAGACCGGCCCGCGGTGGAACGTGAAGCTTCCCTCCTTCGCGTTGAAAATGCTGGTGCCGACAATGTCGCTGGGAAGCAAATCAGGCGTGAATTGAATCCGGGAAAACTGTCCGTCGATGCTTCGGGCCAGCGCCTTGGCCGCCAGCGTCTTGCCGACGCCCGGCACGTCTTCCAGCAACAGATGTTCGCCCGCCAGCAAACTGACCAGGCACATCCGCACGACTTGCGTCTTCCCCAGCACCACCTGCGATATGTTTCCCTCGAGCTGCTGAACGAGCGTGGCGATCTCGGTGGTCATAGGCGAGTTTACGGGATGAGAATTCAAAGAGACCGTGTTCGGCTCCCTCATACTACTTAGTTCAGCCGGATTTGTCTGCTATCTTCCGATTCGGTGATGCGTCAATCGCTTGCGATCTTCACAAATCGGGTGTTATTATAGAAGGTTGAAACCAGCCTCCCCCGGCTGTGCTGCTCTGCCGCCGAGAATTTGGCTCAATCGCGTCCAGGAACAGGAACAAGCGGCGATCCGCAATGGCGCAAGCCCACCACGATTCGAGCTTCGAATTGAAGTTCGTGCCGGTTGCCGGCAACGAACGGATACCGGCGTGGGGACCTGTGCCCGCACGCAACGGCAAGGTCGACGAGCTTCCGATGCTCGACCTGAACTCTTCAGAGCCGCTGCCGGACTTTCCGGAGCGCCCGCTGCCTTCGCCGCGCAGCTTTACCGAGATGCCATCGTTGGCCGCCGTTTCGCTGCCGCATAGCAGCCAGCGAACCGCCTCCGGCCTATGGCTGCAAGGCGATGTGTTGATGTGCCCTTGCCCAGATTGTTCGGCGCCGATGTCGGTCCGCGTTTGGCTAATGGTCGCCGATTGTTGGAAGTGCGGCACCAGCATCGAACTTTCCGAAGAACAAGAGCGCGAAGCCCGCGAACTGCTGCGCCAGCGCGACGAGGCAATGCGGCGAGGGCGCAGTGCTGCAAGCCATGCGAAAAACGGAGCGGCACCACTGCCCTCCGCTGCGGAAGATGCCCAGCGCGGAATCGTACAAGCCGATGTCGCTGCCCCCAGCGCCAGGTCAGATACCGACCGCACCAACGGCAAAGCCGATCCTCGCCAGGCCACGGGCGAGCAGGCAAGGCATCACGCGGAGCGCGAAGGTCAACGCGAAGGCGTTCAGCAAGATGCGCAACGCCAGCGCCGGCGGCGCCGCGCGGCAGCCGAGCGTCCCGTCGGCGCTCGGGCGAAGATTCGCAAGATGGCGGTCGCGGGCGGCGTGCGGGTCTGGCTTTCCGACATGTTCGGTAACATGCCGGCCTGGCTGGTCAGCTTTGTATTTCACGTCGTGATGCTGATTCTGCTCAACCTGCTGTTCATGACTGAAAAGGAAGAAGAAGTTGACATTCTGCTGACGACGGAAGTCAGTTCCCAGCAGAAGGAAGGGGGCGATACGACCGCCCAACTGGCAACGGACGATGTCGTCTTTGATCTGCCCGTGCCGAGCCAGGATTATCTGACCAACGAGGCGAAGCGACAGGTTTTGCTGAAGGCCGATCAAGACGCCCGCACGCTGCGGCTCGACCCCAACGACCCCACGCCCGATTTGCCGCCGCTGGCCAAAGTGCAAAACCTTTTGACATCGGAAGACACCGTGCGCCGCACGTTCGCCGCGCGCGACCCGCGGATGCGCGTCGAAATGGTCAAAGCGGAAGGGGGCACGACGCTGACCGAAGCGGC
>CALBTA010000003.1 GCA_937967755.1 uncultured Planctomycetaceae bacterium
GGCAAATGTACCAGTGACCCCCAAAATGTCCGATTTTGGTACATATTGGGCGTGAAGTTGGTGCAGGGCTGCGTTGCAACCTGTTGTGAGCGAAGGACTTACGGATACGCCTGTTCATATGACGGCGTTACAAATGTACCACGGGGTGTGAAAACCCGGTACAGGCGCGGCATGCGTAGTCACAAGCTGCCAGCTTGTGGACTAAACCGGTTTGATGTTGATCGCGGTCGTGAAGCGGGCTGCGCAGTGGGTAATTGAAGTGCTCGAAAGTTTGTCAGCACCTACCGGCCAAAAGTAGTGTTGAAAAACCATCAACGAAAACCAACCGACGGGTATTCAGGCATCCACCTGTGCCGCGACCCGGGTTTGACGACGAAACTGATCGAGGCGCAATGTTTCCGCCTTCAACCGCATGCGTAAAAATGTCAACGGCGCGCCAGCGCCGCGACTTCAAGCCGCGATAGCCGCGCGGCCAGGTCGCGGGCGGAACTGGGGCGGCGGAGTGGTTCTTTGGCGAGCATGCGGGCGACCAGTTGCCGAATGTCGACGGCGGTTGGGCAATCGGGCAATTGCAGCGGCGGCGGCGGAGTGTGTAGATGGGCGTCGGCCAGCGATGCGGCGTTGGGACCCGTGAACGGCGGATGCCCGGCGAGCAACTGGTATAGCACAACGCCGAGGCTGTAGATGTCACTGCGCGTCTTCACCGCCTGGCCAGTTTGCAGTTGTTCCGGGGCCGCGTAGGTCAGCGTGCCGGCAAAAGCCACGGGCCGATCGGCTGCCCGGGCGTCAACGCGGCGGGCCATTGCCAGATCGAGCAGCGTCACATGCCCGCTCGGCGCGACGTGAATATTCGCCGGCTTCAGATCGCCATGCACCCAACCAGCAGTGTGCAGCGCATCGAGCGCCTGCGCGGTTTGCCGCGCAATCCACAACGCATGCCGCACCGGCACGCGCAGCCCCGCGGCCAACACATCGCCCAGCGTCGCCCCTTCCAAAAACGGCGTCAACAAATAGTAAGGGGGCGATCTGAACTGTCCGTCGAGCAGGGGGAGGACGTGTGCCTGAGAGACGGCCCGCATCACGGTCGCCTCACGCCGCAGCATGTTCTCAGCGGCGAGGGCATCCGCCGCTTCGGGTGCCGGCGTCTTCAGCGCGTACTGCCCATGCCCCGAGGGCATCGCGCGCGCCGCAGGCGAACCGGTCGGGCGCACCCGGTAGACCCGGCTCCAAGGCCCATCGTGCAACAGCGCGGTCGGTTCGAACCGGGATGTTCGAAACGGGTTGTTTGCCGAGGAGTGCGCGCGGCGGTGGCGCGCAGCCGTGGCGGCTGAGGTAAGTGATTGCATCTCGCGGCGGGAATCGAAGGCGAGGGTGGGAAAAGGGGTGGGAAGAGAAGAATATCTCTCTGCAGTATGATCGGCGAACCTGGAAGTCGGCATCGAATCGCGGGACGCGCGCTGTGACAGCTTTCCAATCGTGAAAGTTGGACAGGCGTTGGGGGGCTTGGCGCATGCTTGCGACTGCGTTGTGGGGCAACTAAAATCGCGGGATTCACGGCAATACCAACTCTTCCAGGGTGAGACCATGACACGGAAAAATTCCAACACGATTCGGCGCCGTTTGTTGCAAGCGGTCGGGTTTGCGGCCATCGCCATCCTGACTGTCGGCTGCCCGCCGGATAACTCAGGCAGCGACGGCACGGCCGACGGCGGAGGCAACGGCGGCCAGAAACGAATTGTCTTCCTCACCAACGGCGACGACCCGTTCTGGGATGCCTGCCGGGCCGGCATGGATGCGGCGGCGGAAGATTTGAAGATCGAAGACGCCGGCCTTTCGCACAACATGGATAAAGGGAGCGAGTTCAAAGTCGAAAAGCAGGTCGCCAAGCTTGAACAGTATCTCACGCAAGACGATATCGCGGCCGTCGCCATTTCGCCCATCGACGCCAGCAACCGGGCGACCGCCAAGGCGCTGAAGGACTTGCGGGACAAAGGGGTGGCGGTGATTTGTGTCGACTCGGACATGGATCACGAAAAGTATCGCGACAGCCGTTTCGCCTACCTGGGAACCGACAACAAAATCGGCGGGCAGGAACTTGGCAAAGCTGCCAAGGGCCTGTTGCCTGAGGGCGGCGATTACGCGACGTTCGTCGGCGTGAAAACGGTCGCCAATGCCATCGAGCGAATCGGCGGCTTCGCCGAAGGGGCGGGCGAAGATTTCAATTCGGTCGATAGCATGGCCGACAACGGCGACCGCAACGAAGCCCAAGAGAATGTCAAGACTGTGCTCGACAAGAACGAGAACGTTGACGCACTCGTGGGCATCTGGGCCTACAACGCCCATGCGATTGTTCGCGTCGTGGAAGAGCGCGCTATTCGCGACGAAACCAAGATCATTGTTTTCGACGCCGCCCAGGCCGCCCTCAACGACATGGAAGAAGGGAAGATCGATGCCATGGTGGTGCAGAACCCGTATCAGATGGGCTACCTCAGCGTGAAAGTGCTGTCGGCGATGATCGAGGAGGACGGCGATGCGATCAAGGAAGTCTTCGCGTCGTACAACCCGGAGACGAAAGAGTTCGACGAAACCGACGGCGACATCTTCAACACCGAGCTGCGCGTGGTCGTGCCGAATGAACAATCGCCGCTGACGAAAGAGATGTTCCGCGAGGAGACCGAGTTCTTCTACTACGAAGATTTCAAGGCGTGGCTGGAAGAGCGCCGGTTGGTTAGTTCGTAGCCGTGACGTGCGACGGTCTTCCAAGGCCGTCGATGAATTGATTTCCAAGCGTCTGGTGGACGGCCTTGGAAGACCGTCCTACCTGATAGACGCCGCCCCATGGGTTTCGCCGGGAAATATCGCAACGAACTGGGGCTGCTGATTGCCATCGCGTGTGTCTTCGGATTCACGCTGATTTTCAACCAGTCGTACTTGAATCAGCCAACGCTGAACTTCAAGAACATCTCGCAGCAAGCGGCCTTGCTGGGAATCTTCTCGCTGGGGGCGGCGATTGTCATCATCGTCGGCGGGATCGACCTTTCCAGCGGCTCGGTGATTGTGTTCTCAGCGTCGATCTGCGCGCTGGTGCTGATGTGGTTCGCACCGGTGGACGAGAACGGCATGCCGCAAACCGACGAGATCACGGGGTGGACACCTGTTCTGATGGCGATCGGTATCACCATCGCGGTTGGCCTGATCATCGGCACGCTGCATACCTGGCTGATCACCGTGGTGCAGTTGCCGCCGTTTGTCGCCACCCTGGCGTCGCTGGTTGGGCTGCGCAGCTTCGCAAAGGTGTTGAACCCGGCCGTCAGCAAAATTTTGGGAAGCGAAGTCACCACGCTGCCGGCCGACGCGACGAAGCTGGTCGATCTGTCGCAGTGGTGGGTCGCTCCGGTCGTGTTCCTGGTCCTTTCGCTGGCTTGTTACATCTTGATGAGCCATACCGTGTGGGGACGTCACTTGTATGCCATCGGCGGCAACGAAGAGGCCGCCCGCCTGAGCGGCATCCGCACCGAAAGCATGAAGTGGCTGGCCTACTCCATCGGCGCGGTGACCGCTTCGATCGCCGGCATCCTGTACCTCGCCAAAATTGGCACTGCTGATCCCGGCACGTTGGGCATGGGCTATGAACTGAACGCCATTGCGGCCGCCGTTGTGGGCGGGTGCAGCCTGCGCGGGGGAATGGGTTTGATCCCCGGCGTCATGCTGGGCGTTTTGTTCTTGCGGGTGGTGATCGATTCGATCAATAAAGTTGTCGCCAAGGGCAGTGACGATTACCAAGGTATGATCGTCGGCTTCCTGGTGGTGCTGGCCGTCGCGGTCAACGAGTTCCGCCGGCAAGGGGGCGGGCAGCGAAAGTTGTTCTTCCCCGGAACGTTGGGCGTGGCGGTGATTCCGATTCTGGCGGCGTTCGTCGGCTGCGTGCTGTTCGTGATGTACGGGTACGGAGCCGGCATCGCCACGTTCGTATCGTTGTACGCGTTGCTATCCGCCTGGAAACTGGCTGAGACCGACAAGAAAATCGCTGCCGCATTGATGTTGGCAGGCATCGCGCTGGGGTGCATTGTAACGGTCGTCACGCTGCGGCACTGGGAAGCGGCCAGTACGTTGAACAAGCTCGGAATCGGCTTCGGGTTCGGCGTCGGATTACTGCTGACTGGCAGCGGGCTGGTCATGCACCTTTGGAAACCGGCCGTGGAAAGTCACGCGCCGGCCAAATCACCTCCGCCCAAATAGCAGCGTGCTATGAACGAAGGCCCAGGATCAAGCGTCACGATCGCGCACGTCACCAAGCAGTTTCCCGGTGTGCTCGCGCTCAGCGATGTTACCTTCGACATCGCCGAAGGGGAATTGCATGCCATCGTGGGCGAGAATGGGGCGGGCAAAAGTACGTTGATGAAGATTCTGTCGGGCGTGATCACCGATTACGAAGGTGAGATTCGGCTACGCGGGCAGCCGGTGTGGTTTACGGGAACGCGCGATGCCGAAGCGGCCGGCGTGGCGATTATTCACCAGGAATTGAACCTGGTCGAAGAGCTGTCGGCGGCGGCCAACATTTTTCTGGGCCGGGAAATTCGCGGTCCGCTGGGGCTGTTAAGCGAAGGGGCGATGCAGCGGGCCGCCGGTGAACTGTTGAAGGAACTGGAATGCCACATCGATCCGCGGGCGCTGGCCGGCAGCTTGCGTGTCGGCGATCAGCAGTTGATTGAGATCGCCAAAGCGATATCGCTGCAGACTGAAATTTTGATCATGGACGAACCGACCAGCGCCCTGACCGAGTCGGAAGTCGAGCGGCTGTACCGCGTGATTGCTCGGCTGCGAAAGCGGGGCGTGACGATCCTTTACATCTCGCACAAGATGGACGAGGTCTTCCACCTTTCTGATCGCATCACCGTGCTGCGCGACGGGCAGTTGGTAAAAACTTTGTCTCGGGCTGATACCAACGCGACCGAGATCACGCACCTGATGGTCGGACGAGAGATCGAGGCGGTCGACTTTGGCGAAGGCCACCGGGCCGCGGCCGACGTGGTGTTGGAAGTGAAAGACCTGTCGCTGGCATGGCCGGGGCACGCGCGGGCTTACCGCTTGAAAGACATCAACCTGACGCTGCGGCGCGGAGAAATCGTCGGCATCGCCGGGCTGATGGGGGCCGGCCGCACCGAACTGATGGAATGCCTGTTCGGGGCCAGCGACGTGCGGCCCACCGGAGAGATCATCCTGAACGGTTCGCCCGCGCGGTTCACGCACCCGGCCGAAGCGATGAAAGCTGGCATCGCGCTGGTGACTGAGGATCGCAAACGGCTGGGGCTGTTCGCCCAGATGAACGTCGGCCAGAACATCACGATGTGTACATTGCATCAGGCGACCACCGCCGGCTTGCTGCGCGGCGGATTGGAACGGGCGCAGGCGGATTCGATGGTGACAAAGTTGGGCGTGAAAACGGCCGGCACATCCGCACCGATCACCAGCCTCAGCGGCGGCAACCAGCAGAAGACGATCATCGGGCGTTGGCTGCTGACCGACCCGCAAGTGCTGCTGCTGGACGACCCGACCCGCGGCGTCGACGTCGGCGCGAAGGCGGAACTGTACCGGCTGATGGACCGGCTTTGCCGCGACGGGCTGGGCATTCTGCTGACCTCCAGCGAATTGCCCGAGTTGCTGACCGTCTCGGACCGCATCCTCGTCCTCGCCGAAGGCAAACTAACCGCCGAGTTCACCCGCGAGGAAGCAACCGAACACAAAATTATGGAAGCGGCGACGTTGGTATAGTGATTGTTGAAATGCTTTGACCCTGTAGCGGATCCGCCCCGGCCGGGCTTGCCCCGGTCGAGCGATGATTTTGCACTACGGGAGTGGCCTTTCCCATCTCGCTCCCGCCGAACTTGTTTCGGTGGAGCGCATGATTGACCAGCAACGGATTGGGTCACAATCATCGCCTCCACCCAGACAAGCTGGGCGGGGAGCATGCTGTTGGTAGGGGCGTGAAGTAGTGCAGAATCATGGCTCCACTGAGACAAGCTCAGTGGGGGCCTATTTGGTGGAACAAGTCTCCAGACTTGTTCGGCCGAACCTGGTTTGGCGAAGTCGTGTCCGTCAAACCTGATTCAGTTCGGAACGTTTTTCGACGGCCTTGGAAGACCGTCGTACAACCACTAAGGCGGCACACCCCATGCAAAACCCCCTTCACCTTTCCGCCGTTGAACTTGAAGCCGGGCTGAATCATATTCGCCAGTCGCCGGCGGATGATGGGGTTTTGGATTTGATTGTCATTCGGCCCGATGTCGATCAGCGGGAGGTTCTTCAGCAGGGGCAGCTTGATTTGGAACAGGGGCTGGTCGGCGACAACTGGAAAGTTGCCAGCGCCAATCACTCGAAGGGCGGCAAGCCCGATTATGAGTCGCAGATCAACATCATGAACGCCCGGGCGGCCGATTTGGTGGCCCAGTCGAAAGATCGCTGGCCGCTGGCAGGTGATCAGCTCTACGTTGATTTCGATCTGAGTGAAGAAAACGCTCCGCCCGGAACGCAGTTAAAGATCGGCGAGGCGGTGCTGGAAATCACCCCCCCGCCGCATTTGGGCTGCAAAAAGTTCGTCGCCCGTTTCGGCATCGAGGCGATGAAGTTCGTCAATTCGGAAGTCGGCAAGCAACTGCACCTGCGCGGGGTGAACGCGAAGATTGTACAGCCCGGAACGATCCGAACCGGCGACAGGGTTGTTAAGCAGGCCAAGTAGGACGGACCTCCAGGTCCGTACACGCCACACGTTCTTTCGAGGACGAGCGATCACTTCGTCGGGTTATTCCGTTCGTCCACCATGTGCCTTATTCTTCGACGCGAACCGCACATTCCCGAAATGCGGCAACGCTTGGGCGATGTTCAGATTCCCCCACCGCCCGCGACGATGATTCTTCCACAGGTTCCCGGCCCGCCTCCGATAAGCTTCCTGAAATCCCTCCCCCTCTTGCTTGCCTGGTGTTTGTCATGCGCAAATTCGTTCTCGTGTTGTCTGTTGTGTTGTTCTGCTGCGCCGCCTCCGTTGCCGACGCCGGCCCGCTGGGCCGCTGCCTGGGCTTGGGCTGGAACGATGGGTACCACGCCAAGTGTTGCTGCGACCATGGTCACGGCGGATTTCTGCGAGGGCTGTTTTGCAGCGATCCCTGTTGGCACGATCACCACTGCGTGAAGACCAAAGCCATTTCGCCCGGGGCCTTCGGCTGCGTCGACGACACCATCCCCACGCCGATGCCCTGCCCGACGTGCAACTAAGAGCATCTCGGCATGGTTGAGCGATTCGCGGCTATCTCCTAGAATTTGCGGCATTCTACGACCCGCAAGTTCATTCACGATGGAGATATACCGCCATGGAGCGCTCGCTTGTACTGCTGAAGCCCGATTGTGTGCAACGCCGCCTGATGGGCAAGGTGATTAGCCGTTTTGAAGATAAAGGGCTGAACATCATCGCCGCCAAGATGATGCAAGTCACACCCGAGTTGGCGAAGCAGCACTACGCCGAGCATGTCGAGAAGCCGTTCTACCCGGGGCTGGAAGCGTTCATTACTGGCGCTCCGGTGATGGCGATGGTGGTCGAAGGGTTGGAGGTAGTCCGTGTGATCCGCGATATCCTTGGGGCAACCAGCGGCCTGAAGGCGGAAGCGGGAACGATCCGAGGCGACTTCAGCAGCAGCCGGCAAATGAACCTGGTCCACGCCTCCGACGGCCCAGAAGCAGCCGCCCGAGAGATTGAACTGTACTTCAACGCCGACGAAATCTGCGCCTACGAGCCGACGCTGACCCCGTGGCTGAAGGCC
>CALBTA010000004.1 GCA_937967755.1 uncultured Planctomycetaceae bacterium
CACGAAAAGGTCGTCGGCATGGCGATCGGCACACGGCCTGACTGCGTGCCTAACGATGTGCTTGATTTGCTGGAAGAGTTGGCCGGCAGGACGTTCCTTTCCGTTGAGTACGGCATGCAAACGATTCACGACCGCTCGCTCGACTGGATGAATCGCGGGCATCACCACGATGCGATGCTCGATGCGATGGAGCGCAGCCGGGGCCGCGGCTTCGAGATTTGCGCCCACGCCATTTTGGGCCTGCCGGGCGAGAGCCGCGACGACATGCTGGCGACGGCGCGGGAAATCGCACGGCTGGGAATCGATTCGGTAAAAATCCACAACCTCTACGCCGTGCAAAACACCGAGCTTGCCGAACAGGTAAAGCGCGGCGAGGTCAAACTGATCGAGCGTGATGAGTACGTGTCAACGCTCGTCGATTTCCTGGAACTGCTACCGCCGACCATGCTGGTCGAACGCATCAGCGGCGACGCCCCGCCCGACTACTTCATCGGCCCCGCCTGGTGCCAAGACAAGTCGGCAATCCTCATCGCAATTCGCGAAGAGTTCGGGCGGCGTGATACTTGGCAGGGCAAACGGTTCGTCGCGGCTGAAGATTCAATCGCCGGAGGCGGCTCTGTCAGCGGCGTCCACTGAGAGCAGGAACTCCCGAACGCGCCGATAGTACCCGTCCGGCTGGGGCGAGTGGTGACCGCCGCCTGCGACTGAAATGAATTGCTTTTTCCTGCCGGGAGCCAATGCGAAGAGGCGCTGCGCTTGCCCGTAGGGAACGATCCTATCTGCAGTTCCATGGCTTTGCAGTAAAGGCCCGAGATAGTTGGCAACCGCACTCTGTGAGTCGAACCGGTTACGCATGAACCACCGCGTCGGCAAGAACGGATAGCAAGCGCCTGCGGCATCGGGCAGCGATGTGAAAGTGCGTTCCAGCACGAGCGCACGGGGTTGTGTGTCAGCCGCCAATTGCACGGCAATGCCCCCACCCAACGATCGCCCCATCAGCACGACTTCGTTGCGATGAATCGCCTCTTTCTTGGCGAGCCAATCGCGCGCAGCACAGGCATCCATCAGCAGGCCCGCTTCACTCGGTCGCCCTTCGCTTTTCCCGTACCCACGATAGTCAATCGCCAACACGCTCACGCCGGTCGAGTGGTGCAGGTTCCACAGTTGCGCGTACCAGTCGGTGACGTTGCCGTCGTTACCGTGCAGAAACAGCACCGTGGCAATCAGATCTTCATGTGGTAAGTACCAACCGTGAATGCGTGTGCCATCGGCCGAGTTTAGAAACAAGTCCTCAATGGCGAGCGGACCGGTCGCCCAATTGCCGCCCGGATACTTCACTGGCCAGAAGACGAGATGATCTTCCAATGCGACCGCGAGAATCAACACGATTCCATAGGCGAGGGCAAGTGCGCGAGCAACCGAAGCCGCCTGATTCAGCCGGACAAGAACATCAGAGCGTAGCTTTTTTGAACGTGAGAGAACTGCCATAGCGCGGTTGGGGCATCATCGAGGCCGGGTTGCAACTTCTATGCAACTCTACCTCACAACACGACCGCAGCGTGCGGTTCAGGCTTGATGAAGTCCCGACAGCCCAGGAAAACGGCTACGCAACGTCGCTGACCGGCGAGTCGACCTCTGCCTTCGCCTTGCCGTTGATCGAATGCGGGGCGATGATTACGTCGGCGTCTTCGATTTTGCCGAGGTATTCTTGCGGCATGCGGCAGTGGATCGTTACCCGCTCGTCGTGGTAGCGCTTCGACAGCACCTCTCCGTGCCGGGCGAGGTAAGCCATCAATCGCCCGTTGGACACGTCCATCTCGACATCGACTTCGCGGAATGAGCGGCTCAGTTCATCGCTGACCGCCGCGGCCAAACGGTCTAAACCTTCGCCGCTTTTCGCGCTCAGCGGAACAGCGTTGGGGTAACGACGCAGGATGGCATCCACCCGGGCGGGGTGATCGAGGGCGTCGATCTTGTTGACGACCAGCAGCGTATCCTTCTCTTCGATGCCGATCTCTTCCAGCACGTGATAGACGGCGGTGATCTGATCGAAGACCGCTTCGTTCGAGGCGTCTGCGCCGTGCAACAGCAAGTCGGCCTGCCGGGCTTCTTCCAGCGTAGCTTTGAAACTGGCGATCAACCTGTGCGGCAGATCGCGAATGAAACCAACCGTGTCGCTGAGCAGCACCGGCCCCCACTTCGGAAGATGCCAACGCCGGGTGCGGGTATCAAGCGTGGCGAACAGGGCGTCTTCGGCTTTCACGTCGGCCTCGGTCAACACGTTCATCAGCGTGCTTTTGCCGGCGTTGGTGTAACCGACCAGCGAGATCGTTCGCACATCACGGCGGGCGGCCACTTCGCGCTGCTTGCGGCGTTCGATCTTCTGTAGGTTCTGCTTCAAATCGCGAATTCGCTTCTCGACCAACCGGCGGTCTTCTTCCAACTGCTTTTCACCTGGCCCGCGCATGCCGACGCCATGCTTGATTCGCGAAAGGTGGGTCCACATCCGCTTCAAACGAGGCAGCGAGTACTCCAGTTGGGCAAGCTCGACCGCCAGGCGGGCTTCGTTGGTCTGGGCGTGGGTCGCGAAGATGTCAAGAATCAACTCGGTTCGGTCGAGCACCTTGACGTTCATTGTCTTTTCCAGGTTGCGGACCTGCCCTGGCGAAAGATCGTTATCGAAGATAACCACATCGGCGTCCAACTTCTCGACCAGCGCAGTTAGCTCTTCCAACTTGCCGCGGCCGAGGTACGTGCCGGGGTCGGGCTTCTCGCGCCGCTGCGTCATCCGTCCGACGACACGTGTACCCGCCGTCTCGGCAAGCCCTTCCAACTCATCGAGCGGATCACTGAGATATTCGTATTCCGGAAGCACCACGCTGACGATCACGGCCGATTCACTGGCCACGCTTTGCTTGCGGTCAAGTTCGATCACGTTGAGGTGGTTCCTCCGAGGGATGCTGTTTGTATGCATGACAATTCTACGTCACAGAATTCATTATAATCGAGGTTCGCAAGCCCGCGAAGTACTTTGTTTCGCTCAATTCTGCTATGCATTGCGAAGCCGCGACCGGCGTTTGGATTGGACACTTGAATTCGGGTCAGGTTCGCGTTCTTCGTAGCGGGGGCTTCCAGCCACCGGGGAAAGAAAACTAGGAATCCATGCGGTGGCTAGAAGCCCCCGCTACGGAGCGAATTGTTTCGCGAGCAGTACGTGCTTATACTCATCCCAAACCAACCCCCAACCACCAAAAGGAAAATCAAGATGCAACGCCGCGAATTCCTCGCCACGACCGCCGCCGCTTCAGCCGCGATGACGTTTCCTTGCGTCGCACTCGCCGATGACAAGAAGCCGCTATTCAAAATCTCGCTCGCCGAGTATTCGCTGCACCGGATGATCGGTAAGAAGGAACTGCTGCCGGAGAACCTTGGCCCGTTTGCGATGAAAGAGTTCGGCATCGATGGACTCGATCGCTGGAACCGGCCGATCTTCAGCAAGGCGACCGACGAGAAGTTCCTGGCCCAAATCAAAAAGGCCGACGACGATGCCGGCGTGAAGAACCAACTGATCATGATCGACGGCGAAGGCAACCTGGGCGACCCTGATGATGCGAAGCGGAAGCAGGCGGTCGAAAATCACCACAAGTGGGTCGCTGCCGCCAAGGCGATTGGGTGCCATTCAATTCGCGTCAACGCCCGCAGTAACGACAAGCTGGAACACGACGAGCAACTGAAACTGGCCGCCGACGGGCTTCGCCAACTCAGCGAGTACGGGGCCAAGCACGAGTGCAACATCATTGTCGAAAACCACGGCGGGCTGTCCTCCAACGGGGCGTGGCTGGCCGGCGTGATGAAGGCCGTCGACCTGCCCAACTGCGGAACGCTGCCCGACTTCGGCAACTTCCACGGCTACGACCGTTACAAGGGGGTCGAAGAAACGATGCCGTGGGCCAAGAGCGTTAGTGCGAAAAGCCACGAGTTCGACGCCGAAGGGAACGAAACCCGCACCGACTACATGAAGATGATGAAGATCGTCGTCGACGCCGGATACGACGGCTACGTCGGCATCGAATGGGAAGGGGGCAAGATCAACGAAGTCGAAGGCATCAAGAAGACCCAGGCGTTGTTGAAACGCGTGCGGGAAGCGTTAAGTGCGTAACGAAATGCGCAGCACTCGCTCCCACGCTCTGCGTGGGAGCGAACTTCCAGCCGCTCCGCGGCCATTGAATGGCGATCAAGCATCAATCGACGCGGAGCATCGCAAGATGGCGTTCCCACGCAGAGCGTGGGAACGAGAGGACGTTACGGGCAAAACGGCTCGATCAACAGCGGGCAATAGATGGCCGGCTGCGGGGCTGGGCAGAAATCTATTGGGGCGCTGTAGATCGGCATTTCGCAAATCGGGGCGGCTTGCCAAAGTTGTTCAACCGGCGGGCAGATGATTGACTCGCTGACGGTTGAATGTGCATGACTTGCCCAATGATGCTCGACGACGCCATGTTCGATCACGCCATGTTCGACAAAGCTATGCCCGACAACGTGCTGCACAACACCAACATCGCGGCAGATCGGGCCAACGTGATGATGATCGGATGACCAAATCACGGGGCCGGGTTCGCCTTCGCCGATGATTACCGTCTCAGGCATCAACATCGTCGTGCCTTCATCGATAGGCATCGGATCCGCCGGACGAACAACATCCGAAGGGCTGGGAATGTTGTCCGAAGGGCTGGGCTGCTCGTCAATCACGTCCGCCGCGCGGTTGCCAGAGCCTTCATCGGGTGCGGGCGGAACATCATCTTCGTCGTCGCTTGTCTGGTTGGCTTTCGCGACCGATTCATCAGCAACGCCGGTAGCGGGTGGTTCCACTTCAGTCGGTTCCGTTTCGTCAGGTTTAGCGGGCATCGGTTCGCCCTTGTTGTTATCGGTATCGCTGGCGGCTTCGGCCGGTTCGTCGACGGGCAGATCATCGGGAATTTGCACCACGGGCGGCTTGGGCTGCGCGTCGCGCGCGTCGGCAAGCTGCGCCTCTTCCGTTTCCCGGGCGGCGTAAATCGCTTGAATGGAATGACGCCCTAATGCCCCTTCGAACACCGCCACGTTCTTGATGTTGCCGTCAAACGGGCGGCTGCCGGGGCCGCTGGGGTTGTCTCCAATCCAAACGTGGGCATGGGCGTTGGTGTCGATGCGGCCGCGCTTCTTCATCCGCGCGACGATCTCTCCGTTCTGAAAGATGGTCATCGCCCGGCCGTCGTAAGTGGCCGCGACGAACACCCACTCGCCCGCTTTCAACTCTTGCTTGTCAGAAATCAGTTCGCTAGTGTTTCCGCCGGCTTTCAGGCGAAACCGGAGCCGCATCTTGTCGTCCTTCTTAATCGTGCTGAGCATCCAGTAGTGCGTCTTCGTTTCCGTTCCGGTGGTCTTGGAAATGATTCGCGCATCGGCCGTATCGAAATCGTCAGCCCGAAACCACGCCAGGATCGACATCTTGGGAGCGTCGATATCGAACGTTCCCACGGCGACGCGGGCTTTGCGGCCGTCGAAATCGGGCGCGCCGTCGAACAGCTCTCCATCGTGCTTCCCAGTCACATCCGCGGCCGTCTCGTCACCCGCCGATTCGTCTAGCTGCCACCACGCGAGCGGAACATTCTTGGCATACCCGTCTTCGACACTGCTGTCCTTCAAATTTCCCTTCTCTCGCGCGTCGCACGGCTCGCTCGCCGAAGCGAAGAGCAACGTCAAGAGAAACAACATCGTCGTTCGTATCCAAGGTGAAGTCATCATGCTGTCCAATCCCAACTTATAAGAGACAAAACAATACACTGCGGTACCGCCAACTCGCGGCCCTGTCTAGGTCCATATTGAAGCAAGCCGTCATGTTACGCCTTCGCTAAGCGGCTTGCAAACAAATTGCTGCAAACAGCGCATCATTGCTCGTCGAGCTTTTTCAAGACGAGATTCAACTGCCGGGTGAGCAAGTCGACCCGCTGCTCCAACGCTTCGAGGCGGCGGCTCATGTCACCTCCGTCCGCCGGGGTATGAACGAGAGGTTGTTCCCCTGAGTCGCGGGCGGCTTGGGCCGCTTCCCTGGCGGCTTCCCGCGCGGCTTGTGCTTCGGCGACTTTCTCTTTCCGCTCTTCATCCAGCGCCTTCAATTTCGCCATCAGCGAACTGCTGGGTACTTCGGCCACCAAGAAGTATTGAATGCTGTCACTTGCGAGGTTCTTGTCACTCACATCAATTCGAACAGGAATGGCGACCGGCGCTCCCTTGGGCTTTCGCCCCAGCACGGTGGTGGCGGCTTGGATCATGGGCACGGCCTTGGTGCGAAGCGTGTCGACATAGGACTCGCCGCGATTGCTGCGGCGGATGTCGTTCTCCAGTGTCTTGGCCGCTTCCGCCATGATCAGTTTCTCGTCAATCGTTACCGTGCCTGTGGCGGTATCGATCGAGACGGCGTCTTCGTAAGGCGTCAGCAGCGCGAACTTCAGCGGCCGCTCTCCACCGGTGGCGGCATGTTTTAGCGTCGTCTTGCCAGTACCGGTCAAGGCGAACGCCGACTGCCGCCGGGCCAACGTAATTTTGTCCTCCGCGCCCGAACCAGCTTCGGCGTTTTCACCTTGCACGCGCCAACGATAGAGCTGAGAACCATGCACTACCAGTGCATCGCGATCGGCGACTTGCAAAATAGGACGGTGCGCTGGACTAACCTGCGCGTGCAGCAACTCGCGGGCGACAACTTGTTGCCCATCGATCGCGCCGCTGGCGGTGAGTTTCAGTTCCAATTGCGTGCGGGATGTATGCGTCGATCCTGGCACTTGAATTCGCTGCGTGTTTTGGTCCAAAGCGACATTCACTTTTCCTCCGGAAAGCGGCAGCGTCGCCAGGCGAACCTGGCCATTTCGTGAAGGCGAATATCGCACGTTATTGACCGGCGACCCACCCTTGGAAGTCAAGTAGGATGCCTGGCGAAGCTTGACATCAGCCCCGGGCAACTCGGGAAGATTCTTGGGCGCCACAAACAGTTTCGGCCGTAGGGATACATCATACAGGATGCCGTCGGAGAAGAGCCCTTCTTCCTTGACCATGCTTTGGGCGGTGTTGTTACGCTGGTGGATCGAATGCACGGTTTGATTCGATGGCCCGAACGTGCGGAGCTTTTCGTAGGTTTCCGCGTGGTAGACCTCCGCGCCCGACTGCGTTTCGAGCACCAGCAATTTCCCCAAGGCATGAATTTTTTGTATCGGTGCCGAAGCGACGATCGCTTTGGCGCGCTCGAGGTCGGCCAATTTCAGCACCTCGCACTTGGGAGTGCTGCTGGCCGTTTGCAACACCACCTGGGTTTCGGTTACGACCGCATGACCAATGTGTTCGGCCAATTTGCGCTGGGCGGTTGTCTCCCCTGTTGCCAAATTAATCAGGGCGATGCGGATCGGCAGATTGCTTGCGCCGGAGGGACGCCCGAACCGATCCAGGGTTTGGCCTTCCCAAATGAGGGCATGTTTTCCGGACGCGTCGACAGCGACCGCCGAGGGCGAGAACGGCAACGAGACGCTGGGGAATACCACATCCAAATCGTACTGCACCGTTCTTTGAATATCGGTGTGCTTGAAAGTGACTGCCAACTTCGACCGGCCAATTTGATCGGCCGTCGGTGTCCAGGTCATCGTGTTGCCGGCGATTTCCATTCCTTCCGGAGAGTCCTCGAATTCCAGCTTGATCCGCGGATCCTTGGGCAACAGTTTCAACTGATGCCGCTCTCCGATGACTAGCTGATCAGGGCCTTTGTGTTCCGCCAACAAGACCGGC
>CALBTA010000005.1 GCA_937967755.1 uncultured Planctomycetaceae bacterium
GTGCCAGGGCGACGGGAGTAGTTGCCAGCCATCGGCGGGAAACCAGAAGTCGAAGCGCTTGGCGAACGTTTCTTTCAACGACTCGGCTGCCGCAAAGCAAAGCGTTCCCTGGCATACCGCGGGAAACGCCTGTTCAGAAACTGTGTCGGATTGGGTCATAAGATTAGGTACACGTCTAGCCGTCGCCTGAAATGCAGGGTTGTAAAAACATAGGTTCCCAATTTGGGGCGTCAATAAATCGTCACGCGCGGGTGCGCGAATGTGCCGGTTGTGACGGCGCGGAATTTTGGCAGTTTCCTGCCGCCATCGGCGGGGTACACGCGACGGCAACCTAGACTTGTGTGAGACGAAGCGCCGGCTAAAGGTCTTTAGTCAGCACATTGACACGCGAATCCGGGTCGAAAACTCAGAGGACAATGATGAAGATGCAGAAACAAAACGGTTTCACACTGGTTGAGTTGGTCGTGGTAATCATGATCCTGGGCATTCTGGCTGCCGTCGCGGCACCGAAGCTGCTCAACACGTCCGGAAACGCGACCGACAACGGCTTGAAGCAAACGCTGGCGATTACCCGCGACGCGATCGAACTTTACGCAGCCGACAACGCCGGTGCTTTGCCGCCTTGCACGGGGACGGGTGCCGATTTCCGCACCGCGATTGCCCCTTACATTCGCGGCACATTTCCCGTTTCGCCCGTTGGTTCGCAAGATTCCGACATCACGCCCGTCACCGGCGTGGGTGCGACGGCGGATGACTCGACCGGCTGGATGTACAACACGCAAGACGGCACGTTCATCTGCAACTCGACCGCCACGTCGAACGATGGGTCGACGACTTACGATCAGTTCTAAGAATCCCAGTTCCAATCGCTGGGCCGGGGGGAGAGCGAGGCGGCTATGGCTGGCATGAAACGCGTTCTGGTTGCCGAAGACAACGCAGCGTTGGCGCGCGTTGTGCAGTTCAACCTGAAGAAACACGGGTACGACGCCACGGTTGCCGAGAACGGGCTGATTGCCTG
This sequence comes from uncultured Planctomycetaceae bacterium, assembly GCA_937967755.1. Lineage (GTDB taxonomy): Bacteria > Planctomycetota > Planctomycetia > Pirellulales > Pirellulaceae > CALBTA01. The sequence continues at coordinate 1,019 of CALBTA010000005.1, forward strand.
GCAGATCGCAACCAGCGAGCAGTTCGATGCGATCATCACCGATCAGCAAATGCCGGAAATGACCGGCGTTGAGCTGTGCCGCAAGTTGCGCGAAATGCCGAACTACGCCACCATCCCGGTGATGATGCTTACCGCCAAGGGTTTGGAACTGGAACTGCCGCAGTTACGTGAAGAGTTGAATATCTCGGCCACGTTCTCCAAACCGTTCAGCCCGACCGCCGTTGTCCAAACACTGGAGCAACTGCTGGCGGTTTAGTTCCGCCCGATGCCGATGATGCGAACCGACGTTTTCCGAATGGCCCGATATGATTCTCCGCAACCACTTGCAACTTGGCCTGCCGCGCCGGGTAGTCGTGTACTACCTGTTCTTCTGCCTGGCAGCGCTCTGTTGGCTGGCGGTGGGGGTCGTGCGTGTTACGCAGTCGGTGATCAGTTCGCGCGGTGAGAACGCAGTTCTCTCTCGAATCGGACAAGCAGCGGCAGCGAGTGAAGTCGACTACGTGCGCCACTGTGCGGAGAACTTCGGCGACCATATCAGCCGTCTGACCGCCGATGGGCGTTTGGCCTACTGTGCGATCGTCAGCGAGGAGGGCCAATTCCTCGCCCACACATCGGAAGATCTCGTCGGAAAGGGAGCAGTCCCACAGCGGGGAACGCCGATGCGGTGGGGCAACGTGGAAGGGGTTGGGTTCACCGACAAGCGCGGCCGGCCGATGCGGGAGTACCGCGTTGCGCTGAAAGCCAAGGGCCAACCGATCGGAACTTTGCACGCCGGCGCGCTCGAGCCAGGAATGTGGGGAACGGTCCGCCAAAGTGCAAACCTTGCCCCGTTGGCGATTTTGGCCCCGCTGATCTTGATCGGTACCGGAGCTGTTGTGCTTTCGCGACAGGCCCGCCCCTTGGCGCTGTTGGAAGCTGAGCTACGGCGGGTGTCCCAACTACCTATCGATAAACCGACTGACCCGAATCCGCAAAAAACGCACACGGCCGCGGCCCTGGGCTGGAACCGCGTCGTTGAAGATTTGCAGCGGGCGCGCAGCACGTCCGGCAGCGAAGATGCCGGGGCGAAGCTGGCAAGCCTGTCACAATCCAACCAGAGCTCGGCCGACAACATCATTTGGCAGCAATTGCCCGATGGAATCGCCACCGCCGACCCGTCGGGAAAAATTATCCGTGCCAACTGCGCTATGGCCGCGCTGCTGGGATCGGGCGGTGATGCCGCTTCGCTAGAAGATGCAAACATATTGCATAGCCTGCCGGTCCACGATGCCCAAACCGATCAGAGTGGACTGGAATCCCTGAGTGACCCGGCCCATCTCCAGCGCCCGGTTGTCTGCGAATTATCCGTTGGCGCGGCGCAAACCCTGCGTGTTGCCCGCCAACCGCTCAGGCAACAAGGCGGCGAATTGCAGGGCCACCTGTGGACCGTACGCGACGTGACGCAACAAAAACTCGCGGAGCAAATGCGCGACCAATTCATCGATGCAGCAACGCACGAACTAAGAACGCCGCTGGCCAACATCAAGGCGTACGCGGAAACTCTCGCTTCGATGGACGAACCAGACCTGGAAAGTCAAAAGGAATTCTGTAACACGATTAATTCGGAAGCGACGCGACTGGCGAGGTTCGTTGACGACTTACTGAGCATCAGCAGCATGGAAGCCGGTTCGCTATCCCTCGACCGGCAGAACGTCGATACGAAGCGCCTATTGGACGAGGTGGTCGAGAAAGTCCGCCCGCTGACCCGTTCTAAATCGCTGGAATTCGATGTCCAACTTCCAGCAAAAATGCCTGAACTGAATTTGGACAAAGACAAAATCATCGCCATGCTGGTGAATCTGCTGGGTAACGCGGTGAAATACACGCCATCGGGCGGCCGCGTGGGCCTGAAGGTCAAAGTGGCTGACAAACTGTTGCAGATCGACGTTGACGACACCGGCGTGGGCATTCCTGCTGATGATGTCGCCAAGGTGTTCGACAAATTCTTCCGTGGCAACGACCCACGCGTGCTGGAAGAAACCGGCACGGGGCTGGGACTGTCATTGGCCCGCGAGGTCGTCCGGCTGCACGGCGGCGATATTCATGTTACCAGCGAGATCGACAAAGGCAGTACCTTCTCAGTCATGCTTCCAATTCGAGAAGGGTAGTCATGTTCCACGTCGAAAAACAAGGTTCCGTGGACGTGATCATCTGCGGCGGACCCCTCAACGAAGAGCACATCGAAGACTTCCGCGAGGCGGTCGACCCTTGCTTCGTCGGTCAGCCGAAGATCGTGCTGGACCTCGGCGACGTGCCAATGGTTGACAGCCGTGGGCTGGAAAGTTTGCTGGATATTCAAGATGAACTCGAATCGCTGGGCGCAGCCGTAAAGCTTGCCGCGATGGGGCAAGTCTGCCGCGACACCCTCCGGGCGACCGGCGTCGGGGAACGCTTCGAAACGTTCGAGACGGTTAAGTCAGCCATTGGGAGCTTCTCACGATGACCGCCGTGCTGGTTGCCGATCGCGAACAGGCGGACATGCTTCCGCTGACCGCGCCGCTGGAAGGCGAGATGTCGTCGCCGCTCGTCGATGCGCCGGCGCGCCGACTGCTCGGGCAGGAACTGTTGGGCGCGAACCTCGTCGACCCCGAGGAGTTGGAGGAAGCGCTTCAGCAACAGTCGGCCGCCGGGCAGCGTTTGGGTGAAACGTTACTGGAGATGGGCGTCGTCAATGAAGAGCAGCTTCTGCCCTTTATCGAATCGCACCTTGGGCTCTGCGCGGTTCGCTTGCGTGAGGGGTTGATGGACCCTGCGGCCGTGCGGCTGATTCCTCACGCACTAGCTGAGCGCCTAAACGTGCTGGCGTTGTATAACGTTCGCGGCACATTGACCGTGGCGATGGAAGATCCGCAGAACTTGGAGCACGTCGATCAGATCGAAAGAGCCACAGGACTTGACGTTCGCCCGGTGTTTGCGTTCGGGAAGAGCATTCGGAAAATGCTTGAACGGGGCTATCAAGACGACTTCGCCGTCGACGCGGTCACCGCGGACCTGAGCGACGGGGCGGTTGAACTTCAAGCGATGGAGTCGGAAGTCGACGTCACGTCGGTCGAGCAACTGGTCGAGGGCAGCCCCGTAATCAACCTGGTGAACTACTTGATCTTGCAGGCGATTCGCCGAGGTGCAAGCGACATCCACGTCGAGCCAGGGCGAAAGTTCAGCGTCGTCCGTTTCCGCATCGATGGCCAACTTGTCGAGATGCTGCGACCACGGCGCGACATTTACCCCGCGGTCGTATCGCGCATTAAGGTGATGGGCAAGCTCGACATTGCCGAGCAGCGCTCGCCGCAAGACGGCCGCTGCCAGGTGGTCGTCGATAAGAAGGAAGTCGATCTGCGTATCTCAACTTTGCCCACGGTGTTGGGCGAGAAAGTGGTGATGCGTGTGCTCGACAAGCAGCGGCTAACCTTCAACCTGGGTGAGCTTGGTATCCCCGATGAAATGTTGGCCCAAATGAAACGGCTGCTGGCCAAGCCCAACGGACTGCTGCTGGTGACCGGCCCGACGGGCAGCGGAAAGACCACGACGTTGTATTCCGCGCTGGAATTGATCAAATCGGTCCATCGTAACATCGTCACGGTTGAAGACCCGGTGGAGTACCAGATTGAACTGGTGAACCAGGTTCAAGTTGATTCCGCCAGAAAGGTCGGTTTCGCCGCGGCGCTGCGTTCGATCTTACGACAAGACCCCGACGTGATCATGGTTGGCGAAATCCGCGATCCCGAGACCGCGCAGGTCGCCGTTCAAGCTGCTCTGACGGGGCACCTGGTGCTGAGTACGCTTCACACCAACGATGCCGCCGGTGCGATTACCCGGATGACCGACATGGGTGTGGAACCGTACAAATTGGCAGCGGCACTCGCCGGCGTAGTTGCCCAACGGTTGGTGCGAACGATTTGCCCCAAATGCCGCACTTCACACTTTCCGAGCAGCGAATACTTGCACGCCCTGCACTACCGCGGAGACACCCGCCGTAGCTTCGCCAAAGGGGAAGGCTGCCGCGACTGCTTCGATACCGGGTTCCAAGGCCGCAACGGCATCTACGAAGTGCTGCCCAGCGAGTTGCCGCTACGCCAGCTAATCTCCGAAAAGGCGCACCTCGAAGAAATCCGGCAATGGTCACGTGACCAAGGTTTCCGCAGTCTATTGCAGTGCGGATTGGAGCTTGCCGAACAGGAAGTCACAAGTCTGGAAGAGGTCGCCCGCGTGGCGCTGTTCGACTAGACGCAAGAACGTAGAAAACCATGAACGCATTCGCCTCAGACAATTCGATGAACGCGGCCGCCGCCGATTGGGCCAGCGCATCTTCAACCGTTCGGGGTGGGGTGGAAGTAGCGGAGCCCACCTCCGGCGCTGCCTCGGCCCGGACGAAAATCAACCAAAGCGAACTGGCAGACATGACCGCCCAACTGGCGATTATGACCCGCAGCGGCGTGGACGTCACCACGGCGCTTAAATCGCTTTCGCGACAATGCCGGCGGCCGGCGATGGCACAGGTAATCGACGAAGTCCACGAGGCGGTCGTCGGTGGCGCGACATTTTCGCAAGCGCTGCAACAGTTCAAAAGTGCGTTTGGCCCAACTTACGTGGCCACCGTCGCTGCAGGCGAAGCATCTGGGCAGATGTCGCATGTACTCGGGCAGCTTGCCCAGTTGCAACGGGCGGAATTGCGAATGGCCCGTACTGTCAAGTCCCTGCTGGCCTACCCGGTCTTGTTAGCTGGCGTTTCGTCGCTAGTTATCATTGCCCTGATACTGTTCGTCCTTCCACAATTCGCAAACATTTTCGAGCAGTACGATACCCCGCTCCCTTTCCTCACGCAAATCTTGATTACCTTCGCTGAAGAACTTCGCACCCGTTGGTGGCTGTACATACCACTATGCGTATCGGCGCTCGTTGGGTTGGGGGCAATGCGCTTTAGTGCAGGCGGCCGGCGGCTGTGGGACTACGGAGTCATTCATAGCTGGGTCATTCGCGACGTGAGCCGCACGCTGCTGGTCGGGCGGGCTTGCCGGTTGCTGGGTCTGATGATCGAAAGCGGTGTGCCGTTGGTCGAAAGCTTGAAGTTGGCCCGCCAGGCGATTCGCAATTCGCTTTACCAAGAACTTTTCGATCACCTACAAGACGAAATCACCAACGGTCGACCCATGGCGGAAGCGCTCGCCAGCAGCGACGTCGTTCCGCCCGCGGCCAGCGAAATGATTGCCACGGCCGAGCGATCGGGAAATTTGGGCGAAGTAACGCGACTGGTGGGCGAGCATTTTGAAGAGGAAGGGGAAGCCAAACTCCGGCAAGCCGTCGCCGTACTCGAACCGGTTATTACGGTTGGGATGGGTCTAATCGTCGCGGTTGTTGTGCTGGCGGTCATGCTGCCGATGTTCGATCTAGCGACGTTTGCGCAGCACTAAAAGTTGGGACGGTCCGTAAATCCGTCGACCCATCAGCACACCAACACGCAACCACAGACCCAATCATGAATCGCATCGCCAAACACGCGGCAGTGCTGACCGCCCTGCTCATGGGAATCTGCATCGGGTACGCGGCTTCACAAGCGCCGAACTTCGCCCTGGCTGAAGTAAAACGATCGCCCGATCGCCGGCCCGTTCCAAGTGGTGCTCTGCAGTCGCTCAATGTCTTACAAAGCATGGCGACGACGCTTCAGTCCATCGACGCCCGACTAGCTCGGGTGGAAACGTCGCTTCAACGGCTGGTCGTCCAGGCTGAACAGGAGCGGTCAACGCCATGATCGGAAACGCAAAACGCGGCTGGATCGGCGTTGACTTGGGTGCCGGGGCTGTAAAGCTTGCCCAGGTTGTCCGCCGCCGTGGCCGTTTGGAATTGGCCGACGCCGCCATCGTTCGTCGGGGCGGGCCTGGCAGTTCCGATGCGACGATACCCGAAGCCGCGCGCTCATCGACCGATGAGATTCTCGGCGCGATGTCACTGGCGCAAAAAGCCCGCGGTCGCCCGGCGGCTGGCGTATTGTCGATGCGCGATTGCGAGTTTCACGCCCTCTACATCAAAGAGCCCAACCCCAGCCCCGAAACCGTTCGCCGCGAACTCTCCTCCTCGTCACCACTTTCCTGGAGCGGCCGCTCTTTCGACTCTTGGTCGATTTATCACCCCAGCGACCCCAAGAACCAAGCCGTCGCCAACGTTGGATCGTTGAGCACGCAGGCGACAACCGCGGATTCCGCAGCCGCCGACATCGCCGGGGCCGGGCTTGATTGCCAATCGCTTGATGGAGTGCCGACGGCAATTGCTCGGGCGATGCGATTGATGGTCGGCGGCCGCGACATACCTTTGGCAGCGGTTGACTTGGGCTACGGGTGCGCCACGTACAGCGCCATTCGGGGAGGCCGCCCCCTGTACGTGCGAAGGCTGAAGAAATGCGGGTTCCAAAGCACCATCGGGCAACTCGCCGAAGCGATCGATTGCAGCGAAGGCGAGGCCTTGGGGATGTTGCAACAGCACGGCATCGCCTCGGATAGCGAGGCGACCACCGACGCTGCCGAGGCGATTACGTCTGTGGTGACGCCGCATCTCAGTCGGCTGGAAACTGAACTTCGTCGGACGGTCGCCTACTTGCAATCGCATCGGCGCAATCTCTCGCCCGTCGGCATGGTTTTGTTCGGTTGCGGGGCTACCACGGCCGGCTTGCCGGGTGTGCTTTCGAGGTCGCTGGACATCGATGTTCGCACCTGGCAACCGGACCCCGCGCTGCTGAGCGTCCCTTCCGTGTTGTCTGTACCGCCG
>CALBTA010000006.1 GCA_937967755.1 uncultured Planctomycetaceae bacterium
CAAGTCGGAGGCTGGGCTCAGTTCCAACTTCGTTTGCTCAAGGATATCCTAGTCGGACGAATTTCCAGCCAGATCCCCCACAACCTGGCTGACACCTTCGTGATCGAACACGACCGGCACGCCTCCTGGGCCAGCGAACAGGCCAACGCCATCGCGGAGTGCCAAGGCGTCGGGATGGTCCACTTCCAGCCGGTCGCCGTTGACCATCGCCAGAGTGAAGGGACGAAACGGCGTGCGGTGCTTGAAAGTTCGCAATGTTGCGTCGAATGTATCTCGATCCATGTGGTCGTAGTCCTCTCAAAGACACGCTGTCTAAGCACACGTAAAGTGTACTCAGCAGCAGCGCTTCGATCAAATTTTCCGACGTGCCCAACGGCGTCAAGCAATCTCACCAATTGCCCAACATTCGTAGCCGGCGTCGGTGAACATTGATTGAATCGCCCCGGCGTAGTAGGAACTGACGACCAGCGCCAGGCCGATGCCCATGTTGAAGGCCCGGGCCATTTCGGCGTCTTCGATGTCGCCGAGCCTTTGCAGCCAATCGAATACCGGCGGTTTGCTCCAACTGTTCGGTTGCAGTTTGAGCGTTCGCCCGGCGGGTAGCACGCGCCCGATGTTTTCTTCCAGCCCGCCGCCGGTTACGTGGGCGATGGCGTGGACGACGTTCTTCACCTTGTAGTGAGAAAGCACTTGCCGCGTGACCTTGGCGTAGATTGTCGTCGGCCGCAGCAACTCTTCGCCGACGGTTGTGCCGAGTTCGTCAACGTAGCTGTCGACGTCCAAACCCGCATGTTCGAAGACGATCTTCCGTGCCAGGCTGTACCCGTTGGAGTGCAAGCCATTGGAACCCACGCCAAGCACCACGTCCCCTTCGGACACCGCGCTGCCATCAATGACTTGCGACTGCTCGACCACGCCGACACAAAACCCGGCCAGGTCGTAGTCACCCGGCTCGAACTGGTCAGGGTGAATCGCAGTTTCGCCGCCGATCAGCGCACAATCGGCTTCCAGGCAACCGGCGGAAATACCTTCGACAATTTGCTCGATCGTGTCGGGGTCGTCCTTGGGCATCACGATGTAATCGAGAAAGAACAACGGCTCTGCCCCGCAGCAGATGGCGTCGTTCACGCTCATCGCGACCAGGTCGATGCCCACGGTGTTATGCACACCCATCTTCTGAGCAACTTGAATCTTTGTCCCCACGCCGTCCGTGCAAGAGACGAGCACCGGCTCTTGGTAATTCCTCTGAAACAGCGGGCTGGTGAAATCAAGCTGGAACAACCCGGCGAAACCACCATCGAGCCGCATCACCCGCGGCGAGTATGTACGGTGGGCCAAACGCGGCAACCGCGCCATCGATTCGGCATAGACATCCAAGTCCAAACCGGCCGATTTGTAGGTGAGCTTTGACATGGGCGAGCTGTAGTAGCGGTGGCTGGAAGCCCCCGTTACGGAGATTCTAAATCGACCGACCAACGCGCAACAGTGGGGCGAAGGTTGTCTCCCAGCAGTCTTGAGGGTAAATTCACACCGCCGGCAAAGACCCTCAACAGATGCGCGGATGATCGTCACAGCCGGCAAGGTTTCCATATTTTCAACCCACGCTAGAAGCGGTCGCGGCCACCTATTCGCAAAGAATTCGCCAGGTGCTGCATCGCTTCTTCGCGTTCAAGTAATTCGACCAACTTACCGATGATTTAGCGGCCTCGTCCCGTGCCCGGTGGTAGCTTTCCATAGGGCGACTGGTTCAGGCCCGCTACCGCTACCACTTTCGGTTCGTTGGAGAGTTACCGCCGATGCTCATGGCCCATCCGCACCCAGAGTTCCAATTCACCCACCACATGCCCTATGGGGCGATCTTGCATGAACGGGGCGTGCAGTTCGTGGTCTTCAGCCGCAGTGCCGAAGAAATGCGGTTGCTGCTGTACGACGACGTCAAAGACTCCGACCCGACCGACGTCATCGATTTCGACCGTGACAGCGACCGCTGGGGCGACATCTGGAGCATCTTCGTCCCCGGCGTTGGCCCTGGCCAGCTTTACCACTTTCAGTGCGACGGCCCGCACGATCCGGAAAACGGGCAACTGTTCGACGGCAAGGCGCGGCTGATCGACCCGTACTGTAAAGCGCTGGCCGGCACGTTTCAGAAGGGGAAGGACGGAATCATCCGCCCGCCCAAGTGTGTTGTCGTCGACGACTTTTTTGATTGGGAAGGAGACCGTCACCTACGGCGTGATATTTCCGAGACGGTCATCTACGAGATGCACGTCCGCGGGTTCACCA
>CALBTA010000007.1 GCA_937967755.1 uncultured Planctomycetaceae bacterium
TGATTATCAACCCTACTTTGTTCAACCTTGTCCTTAACCCAAGTTCGGCAAGTTGTTTCGCCCGCTGCTTGGATGTGAAACTTCCCAGCGGCGCGCCGGTTTGTGCGTCGTTGGCGATGATTTCGGCGTAGGGCTTGTAGAAGACCGGAACGTGTTTTGCGGTGAACCAAGACCGTGCCACGAACGGTGCCAACCGGCGCAGGTCGTGATCAACGAACGCCCAATTCTTTCGCCCTCGCAGAACCGGACGCCCGCCGACCGACATCAGGTGGTGTGCGGCGAACTCCGACGGCAGCGGCGCGTAACGAAAAGCCGTGCCGTCGTCCGGGTTGAATTCGACCAGCGCATCGAAGCCTTCCTGCCCGATCATTCGCCCGGTTTGCGGATTGTAAGTTGCCCCTGTGATCCCCTTGGAAAGATGAATGAGTTTGTAGCTACCGTGGTCTTCGACACGATCTACGAGCCCGCCGAGCATGGGTGCCGATTTCAAAGGAACTATCGATTCGGGCTTTAGCCAATCTCCTTGGGGCAAATCCATTTCGGCCAGCGGCGCTGGGCTGCCGGACGACTCGCCGGTTTCTAGCGGTACCAACACCACTTGGTGCGTCGTGTTGCCAGAAATCGCACCATGTTCGACGACCACTAGACAACCCGCGGTGGTTTGAGCACAAACGCCCCCACGCATCGCCGTCAGCGACTTCACGTCCCCGATATCGCGATCGGGCGAAGCGTTGATATCGAACGGTTGCACCCGATCGAAGCCGGGCTGCCAGGCGATGATCCGCCGCGGGGTTTGCCGCAGGTAAATGCGAGCGCCACGGCATGCGGATACCAACTCGGGCGATCCCTCGGGCGCTTGTTCGCTGATCATGGCAATCTGTCTGCCGCGCAGGTGCATGGTACGCACGACCAGGTTCGCCTGACGCGTCTCCGGGTTGTAATACCGCACAGCGAATGCCTCGGCCGACAGCGGAACAATTTCACCTTCGATCGCTTGCCCGGTATCGCGAGGGATGGAGTCGATCGTCGGTAGCCACTCGCGCGATGCCCCCGTGAAGCGTTGCCGGTGCAGCTTGTCGCTGCTAGCCGCCACCAAGAGCGCAGATCGCGGATTGGTCGGTAGATCGAACAGCCCCAACGGGGACGGCGAACCGGGCGCGCTCAACGTCGACTGAATTCTCTGAACCATCAACATGTCGTACTTTTTGACATTGAGCTGATGGGTGTCGGCCCCTTGCGTGAACACTACCGCGGCGGCCGGGTGGCCCCAAAACTTTCCTAGCTGTGCCCCGGGGGCAGAACGCCGTGGGCGGAGATCCCAATCGAGTAACACCAGACGTCTTCCGCAGAGCAGGGCCGGACCGTCCGCGGTGACGACCAGGTTGCTCGATTCTTTCGGCAACACCAGTTCGCGATCAACACGGCCCTGCGCCAGATCAATGGATAGCAACCGCCGCGCACGCAACGCGTACAGACGGTGGTTCCCGGGGGCGTAGCTCAGTTCGTCGAATTCCTCGTCGTAGATCGTCATGGTTGATTCGTCCGATTCACTTTTTGCCAGCCGTTTGAGCCGGCGGTCGACCGCGGTCGACGGGTCGCCGCGGTAACGCACAATTTCATCGGTGGTTAGTTCGTCGGCCGCGCCGGTGCTGAAGTCGGCCAGCCGCGCAGTTCTTGCTTCCTCCGCCAGTCGCTGTTGGCGGCGTTCTTCTTCCACGCGCTTTAACTCAGCCGACCGCCGTAGCTCTTCTTGGCGTTGGTGTTCGATGATGAATTCCCGCTGCCGCTGTGCCCGCTGCTCTGCCTCGTTGCGTTGATCTTCCATACGCATGCGGGCGACGTGCTGGTCCCATGTTTCGTCGCGCGGCCTTTGTTGGCGGACGGCGCGGCGTTGATTTTCGGGGCGAAATTCGTCTTGAAGAAAAAACGCCAGCCCCGCCAGCGAAAAGAGCGAAAGGACCCCAAAGTTGCCCAACACGCCGAGCAGCGGGGCTGCCCTTCGCGGCCGGCCGTTGACAACCCGTGGCGATATGAGCCCGCCAACGGAACAAGTGAGACCTATCGCCAGAAGCACTCCGCTGAGAACCAACGACAAGGTGCCAAGCTGGTACACGACGATCAGATACAGACTGGTTCCCACCCCGACCGCCGCCGCGATGCCCGCGACCCAACCCGGAATCCACAGCGAAAGCCCGCGTGCGGTCGGCGTTTCCGAACGGCCCGATTCCCAAGGCGCTCCTGGAGCGCCTGGCTCGTTCACCAACGTGGCTTCGAAAATTCCATCTTTTGGGTCGTTCCACGATGGGTTTCGCAGTGGCTCACGCATGCTCAAGACCGGCGATGGGGGTTGGGGTGAACCTCCAATTTACCGAGTTCAAAGCGCGCGTGCAAAACCAGCAAACCGCCGTTCATGCATTCGCCCCGTAGCCCGGGCATTATGTTGCCGGCTTTGCCAACCTGACGGCGGGTTGCGGCTGCCACGCTCCGGCGAGATTAGTTACTGCGGCGTAAGCACCGAACGTGGCGATGGCGAAGACGATGTCTCCGTAAAGCGTGAAGCGGAAGAACGGCAGGGCTTGGGTGTAGCAGCGCGCCACGCCAGCCCAGGTGGGTTCGTACCAGCCCAGGCACAGGGCATTCGTGACAACGAAGAACAACACGCTGCACAGTAACGTGCAACCAAGAACGCCACCTATGGAAGTTGCGAAGCCCGCGAATTTTCCGCGCCCCGGCTCCAGCGCCCGTCGAACCACGCCGCGCATCAACACGGGCAAGGTGAGCATTGCGTAGACCACCGCCATTTGCCACCATGCGTACCCGCCGATGACAAACAGATCACTAATCGCCATGATCGATAGCGGTACACCCATCGCCAGCCAGCGCGACCGAAAAAAGAATCCCGCGAACAACGCCAGCCCTGCGACGGGCGCAAAGTTCGGCAAGTGTTGCAGCGAAACCCGCGCCGCCACGCCGATGGCGATGAGGGTTATGAACAGTGCGATTTCAATGATGGTTTGCCGTTTCATGGGTTGCGTCCTGCAATCGATGGGTAATTTTTTGCCGAAGATTTTGAACCACGGATTTCACGGAGAACACGGATAGTTTTTTTGGGAACGACACAAGCTTGCATGTCCACCGTATATATCCGTGCCATCCGTGAAATCCGTGGTTCTTCAACTACCAATAATCTACTCATACTTCTGAAATCGCCACAAGACGGTGTCACCCGCCTTGAGGCTGGTGACTCCGCAACTGCGGTCGCCCAGCTTTCCATTGACGTGAAAGACCCAGTTCCGGCCGCCGCCCCCTTCGTTGGCGACGCCGTCGATTTCAGTGAGGAACGCGATCTCGCCGCTGCCGCGAACCTTGGTCGCAATGCCCCGCCGGTGGGCGTCGGCCAACTGCGTCGCCCCAAGCGCGGTCAGGCCGTCTTTCCAGGCCAGTGAAGTGAAGTGTTTCTGAACGCCATCGCCGTAGTCAACGATCAGCTTGACGTGTTCCGCCGCGTAACTGTTCGACGCAACACTGTTCGACGCAACGGATAAAACAATTCCAGCCAACAGAATAGAAATGTACGTTTTCCAGCGGATCATTGATCATTCTTTGATGTTGGAGTAGCCGAACTCGTGAGAGTTCGGGGAAGTTTGGCCACAGATTGAAGCTCCAGAAGTCTCACGACTTCTGCTACCCAACCGCCAACCTTCAAGATAGGAACGTTGCGCAAAGTGTCAAGCCGCGCCAAAGGTGCAGTGAGGTTTGCATTTCCGCGGCCCGCTTTCGCGAGGGCTTTTCCGCAACCCTTTATGCGGCTAGCATTTGGGAAGATAACACGACGGCCTTAAACTCTGGCCACAGAAGGACCGCACGCTCATGGCCCAAGATGCTTCGTTGACGTTGTCGTTCCCCGAAGACGACATCGCCTTGCTCACGCTCGACGTTCCCGACAAGGGGGCGAATGTCTTGTCGCAGCCAGTGCTCGAGGAGTTCGACAAGCACCTGGGCGAATTGGAAAAACGGGACGATCTGGCCGGGTTGATCTTGATGAGCGGCAAGCCGGGCATGTTCATCGCCGGTGCCGATTTGCGAGAGTTTCTGGCTTCGTTGGATGCCGATGACGAGGCGATTGTCGGCATCTGCCGGCAGGGTCAAACGTTGTTCTCGCGTTTATCAAAATGCCCGTTCGTAACGGTCGTCGCCATCGACGGCATCTGTGTGGGCGGCGGGGCGGAATTGGCCGTTTGGTGCGACCGACGCATCATGAGCGATGGCCCGAAGACCGAAATCGGTTTTCCGGAAGTGAAGCTCGGCCTGTTTCCCGGTTGGGGCGGCACGGCCCGCGCACCGCGGATCGCTGGTTTAGGAAACGCGGTGGAGTTGGTCACTGGCGGAGAATCGATTCGGCCCACGGAAGCGCTGAAGATGGGCTTGATCAGCGATATCGTCAACGTGGAACAAGTCTCCAGACTTGTTCGTGATTTAGGCGACAAAGAGAATTCGAACAAGTCGGGAGACTTGTTCCACGCCTTGCAGCAAGCGGCCATCAACGTTGTTCGCCTGGAACAGCACACCGGCGACTACCTGAAGTATCGCCAGCGTTGGTCCGGCCCTGTGCCG
>CALBTA010000008.1 GCA_937967755.1 uncultured Planctomycetaceae bacterium
TTCGCTGGCCCTGGAGGCGTACCGGTGGTGTTCGATCACGAAGGTGTCAGCCAGGTTGTGGGGGATTTGGCTGGAAATTCGTCGGACTAGCAGGTCGAACTAAACGAAACCGACAAACTTTCCGGCGGCCAGGTACTGCCGAGCTTCTCCATCTCGCTGGCCGATCTGTTCGCCGAGTTGGATGAGAGTGCCGAAGGCTAACGGTTACGCTTTCGTCGCGTGCTATTCCTCCGGCCGCATCGCCGTTCGGGCGGCCGCGTCTTCAACTTCTTCAGCCCGCAACGCTTCTTCAAGCGCGCTAATGACCTTCGATTCAGTGATGATTCCGTCGAGGACAATCGGCTTTCCACCGCCTGCGGGGTAAATCGCGTAGAACGGAATGCCCTTACTGTGATTGCCCAATTCGACCAGCACTTTGTTGATCTCTGCGGTTTCGGGTGAGTGCTTATCGGATTTGTCGGCTTTCAAAATGACGATGTTGTTTTGTTCGACAAACTGAGTTGTTCCGGCTGACTTCAAGGCGACCGCCTCGTTGATTTTGCAAGTCGCTCACCAATCGGCCGTGAAATCTACCAACACGGTATGCCCTTGGTTGATCCGCTGATCCAAAGTGGCGCGGGAGAAAGCTTCCCACTGCGAAGAAGGCAACATCCAAATGAAGGCCAAAACGGACAGCGCAGAAACTACCGCGGAGACGAGGTACCGCTTCATCTTCTGTGAACCAGTCGCGGTTAACGGGGTCCGGCCAACAATCCAGCAGACGATGCCAAACCCGACCATCATTGCCAGTGAGGCAATGACGTAAGCTTCGCTCAAGAAGGAAATGATCCAGACACCCGTCAGCATCAGAACGAACCCCATGAACTGCTTGAAACCGTCCATCCACGGACCGGGCTTGGGCAGTTTGCTGACCAACTTCGGGAAGGCACCGATGACCAGGTAAGGCAGCGCCATTCCCAGTCCCATGCAGATGAACATGGTGTAGGTCAGCCAAATCGGGGCAATCACGGCGATGCCAACCGCCAATCCGATCAGCGGTCCGCCGCAGGGCGTCGCCAAAATCGTGGTGAGTACGCCTTTGAAGAATGCGCCCAGCGGGCCTTCCTTGTTGGCCATTTCGCTGGCCGCGCCCGAGCCGGCGAATCCGGGGATAGGAATTTCCCAGACGCCGAACATGCTCAAACCCAACACGAATACAATCGCCAGCAGAGGCACCGCGAACCGCGGATCGCCAAGGTGCTCACCCCAGGCCAGTGACTGCCCCAACGTATGGAGGATCGCCGCAAACGTGGCGATCACCAAAAAGACCGCCAACAGTCCCAAGGAATACCAAACATTCAGCATGAACACACGCGCACGGCTTTCACCTCCTTGTTGAGCGAATGACATGATTTTTAGTCCTATCACAGGCAGGACGCACGGCATCACATTCAAAATAACGCCGGCACCCATGCTGACGAGCAGACACAAGGCGATGCAGACGAAAATCAGTTGCGACCGGCTGAACGTCATGCCCCACATCGGTTGGGCTTCCTGGGCGGGGTCAGCCGGTGCAACCAGCCTGGCCCAATTGTCCGATTCGAGTTTAACGAAGCCAAACTTTCCGAATACTTCAGCCCAAAACTCGGGGTCTTCAGATTTGTTCGACCACGCAATGCTCGTCGCCAACGCGGCGCTAGCCTGGCCGTAGCTGGATTCGGTGAAGGCCAGCGGTTGGTGGTCTTCGGATGCGGCTTCGCCGATTCGCAGCGTGCCGCGGAATTGGACGCCGGCGGGCGATAGACATTGCGTGTCGGAACAAACGACGTAGCCGACATAGCCTTCGATCTTCCGCTCGCCAGCTTCGGTATCTTTGGGGATGGGCAAATCGATGGTCCAGGTGGTGACGCCATCTTGATAGCGAATAACATCACCCGCTTGTTCCTTGCTGATCACCTCGGTGTCGGCCTGCGGTGTCAAGGCGTGCAAGCCGGAAGTGGTCACCAGCGGCAACAACGTGGGGCGGTACGCTTTACCGTCGGCGACGTCGTCCCGCTCGTAAACATGCCAGCCCGGCTGCGGCTGGATAGTTAGCAGCAGCTTCGCCGTATCGCCTGGGGCGACGGTCGCCGGTTCGATCCGGCCGAAAATGGTGATGTTACGCCCGACATCGACATAGTCACCTGTCGCATCGGCGGCGGGCGGAAGGAAGGCGGCGATTTGATCGTCGCTTCCCAGCGCGGCGGTGAACTTCGTGTCCATGAAGGCGAACGGCTTGCAACCGTCTTCATCATGGCACACCTGACCTTTGGTCAGTTCACCTTGAATCTCGATCGTGCGCGGATCGACACCGTCGGCAATTTTGATCGGCATCACCCAAGTGACGCGGCCGTAATGCTCTTCCACCGGCAAATCGGGCCAGGCATCTTCGATGATGCGAACTTCCGGTTTCTCTTCCGCGCGGAAGCCCTCGCCTTCGATGAACGAAAACTCTTGCGACTGCTGAAGCGCAATTTCGGTCTTCGGCGGTCCGCCTGGTTTTTGCGTCAGCGAATAGACATGCCAACCGGTTGCCATTTTGGCACGCACAACCAGCAACGCCGGCTTCATATTCGTCCCGGGAACGATGAACGATTCAAGCTCCAACGGGCTGTCTTGCGCGGCAGGCTGATTTCCAAAGATATTGCCGCCACCGAAATCGCCGAACTCCTCGCGCAAGCCAAAGCCCGAGTCGTC
This sequence comes from uncultured Planctomycetaceae bacterium, assembly GCA_937967755.1. Lineage (GTDB taxonomy): Bacteria > Planctomycetota > Planctomycetia > Pirellulales > Pirellulaceae > CALBTA01. The sequence continues at coordinate 2,716 of CALBTA010000008.1, forward strand.
GCCAATCTGTGCGATCGCCGGTGAGCAATAGCCGATCGCAAAAATCAGCGCCGCTGAAAACAGCAGTTTCGTCCAACGAGACATGCGTTGTCTTTCTGACGTAAGTTCCGATGTAGTAACAGTTTAATTCTATCGTCGCGAATTCTCGCCCGTCAACAATCGCGACTTTTGCAGCTTGCAGAGGATATATCGGCCGACCAGCAGGTGTCTAGTGAAAATACGCCGGCCAGACGCTAGCTGTTCGATGCCGACAGAGGCCGCTACGTTTCGAATTATCGGCCGGCGAATGTGTCAAAACAGTGAAGGTGCCAACAAACATCTGACGCCCGGGGCGTTCCCGGCAAATGTCTATCTTCGCGGCGTGGTTTGCGAAACGAATCGGCGGTCCGTTCGGCAATATGGACACTTGCCGGTCATGAAACTTGCTGCGACAAATACTCCCGCCACGGTGTCCAGTAGTATTTCTCCCAACCCGCGGTGACGCCTTGGTAGTCGTGCTTTGGGACGTCGAGGTGCACCAAATCGATGCGCCCGCCGCCGTCGTGCGATGAGAAACTCAAAATCAAAGTCGAGTCTTGGTCGTCGGCGTGAAAGCTCGTCGATCGCCAGGACTGAATGATCAGCGTTCCTTCGATAACCGCCAACGTCTGGCCGCTGAGCGCGCCTCCGAAAGCAGAAAACAGAGAACCCTCTTCCGCCGAGATCGTCACCGGTTGCCCGGTGATTGCCTGGTGCACAGCCGGGTCAAGGTACATGCCGTACAACACTTCGCCGCTCGCCGAAAGATCGACCGATTGCTTGATGATGCTGCGCATGGTGGGGCTCCAAATTGTCGATGGTCTTATTGCCAGTGAAGAATCAACTCTCAGCCGCCTCATGCAGCCACGTCAAATACCAGTCGGAAAATGACACCTGCTGACCGGAATCGCTCTGCAGCGGAAATATTCCTCCGTAATCGGCGCGGCGATCTTCCCATACGAAGCCCGACTGCGGTCCGTTGATGACTAGCCATTGCCGCAGTGCGCAGCCAAGGTGCGCAATCGGTATCGCCCCTTTCATAATTTCCGGGTTCCAATAGCGCTGTTCAAGTTGCTGATTCCAATCTTCAAGCATTTTGTCTTCGACCTCTGGCGGAGTACCCAGTGGCGGGTCGGGCATTTGTTTCCAAAACTCATCGGGAAGATTCCACGCGCTGTCGTGCGGAAATTCCGCCGACAAGTCGCCGACCAATGGCCAATCTTCGTTCCATTTGCAAAGCCCGCGCATCGCATCGTGATACCCGAACGGGAATAGCCCGTAGTAAGGTCCGGCACCGCCGTTGCCAATCTCAGTAATAAACAGCCGGTAGTCAGCGGGCAGCCCGACGCCGTACTGGGTCTCGAACTCCTCTACTTTGCTCAAGTCAAGCGTTGGATTTAGTTCGAATCGATGCGCCTTGGCACCGAAAACCGCGCAATCAGAGTCGCGATCTCCAAGTTCGCGAAGTCTGTCAACTACCGCCTGTGATTCAAGCCGTGTCGTCATGGGGATTGTTCAGCGGCCAGAAAGCGCTTCAACATCCGTGAAGTAAGCCCCGCCTGCCTTTCCTGATTTATCATATAGGAACGTTCGCAGTTCAGTTTGTCCTGCGGGCAGTTCTACCTCGAAGACGACGCCCATCGTTTCACCCTCAACCGGTTTTTCCATCGTCTGGCCGGCGATTTGAATTTTCGCACGTACTGCTTCCACCGGCTTCTTGGCTTCGATTGGCCATTGGCGGAGCGTCAGCCGGTAGCGGCCTGCTTGGCGAACGTTGACCATCCAAGGCCCCGTCACGCGCGGAAGCTTCGAGATCATCCCAAAATTCCAAGGCGGGTTGCCGCGCGGCATGAACCAATCTTGGCTGCACAGCGTGGTTGGG
>CALBTA010000009.1 GCA_937967755.1 uncultured Planctomycetaceae bacterium
TCGTTGTGAACGTCCGTGTCGTACCGGTTGGTCCTATCGGGATTGTCTAGAGCTTGGCACTGTGTGTCGCGGCCGCCGGGGCCGTGGAAAATATCCCACTCGATGTTCACCCGGTGGCTGAGGCCCTCGGAAAGAATCAGCTTTTGCTTGGCATAGTCGTGGCAGCACCCGCCGACGACGATCAGGCCTTTCAGTTTCGCCTGCTCATCTGCCTGGGCCGCGGCGGTTCCCAACAGGATGAGCGTGAGCGAAAGAGTCCACATCGCAGTTCGTTGCAACATCAATGTTCTCCAAGGCGGGTAGGGGGCGGATTTTTCCAACATGCCGCCCATTATAGCCTGAGGGTTAAGGGTTCGAGTAGCAGACGTCGTTGGACTCCTGGAAGTTAAAGGCCCGAAACGACTTCCCCGAACTCTCACGAGTCCGGCTACCCTGAATTCACGATCTAACGATGTGCTAGGGATAATCTTTAGTTGACGAAACCAAGCCGAATTCCTATGGTTAAATGTGAGTGTTCCGTCTTTCTCAAGCATATTGTTGACCGCCGTGAAACGTTTCCGCAAACTTGCCCGGCCGTTTTCCGCCTTGCTGGTGGTGTTGTTGGGCGTTGCGTTTGCCGCCCCGCCAACGGCCTGTTGCAATGGGGTTGAAGGCTGTTGCGAAGGGGAAACCGCGGCAACCTGTTGCTCCGGCGGAGAATCCGAGGGAAACGCCCGAAGCTGTTGCGCCACGGCCAGGCCAACGTCAGATTCCTGCGCGTGTGCGGCGGTTCCTTGCTGCGAAGCGGTTGCCGGGGTCAGCCGGTGTGGTTGTTGCAACACGCCGCCCGAAAGTTCTGCCATCAAACCGCCGGTATCGCCGCGCAGTGACGATTTGCAAGCGGTCGCCGTATTGGCTTCAACAGATGCCTGGAAGATTGACGCCGGTGCTATGTCGTCGCCGGTCAGCATCACCAACTCCTCTGCGCCATCAGGCGCGCAGGCACTTCTTTGCCGCTGGTTGGAATAGCGCGCGCCCGCTGCGCGATTTCTATTTCAATGCATTCCAACCAGGAGATTTATGATGATTGCTAAACTATCTGCGGTCGCCATTGCGCTGGTCGCCGCCATCGGTCTTTCGTTGGCCGGGTTCGCAGGCAATTCCGCCAACGTGCCTGACATTTGCGGCTGCGTCGATTGTTGCTGCCCCGAGTGCAACGGCGAGTTCTGCTCGTGCGGCGAGTGCGCCTGTGGTGAGTGCCTGTGCGCTCGCTAATCGCTCATGAAGCGATAGTTAAACTTGATGCGCAGTGCGATTGGCCACTGCGCGTTCACGGTGTGCCACTGCTTGAACGCGAATCCGCTTCACCTGATGCAGACGGCGTTCCACGCTTTCAAGCAACGGTGAGTGCAGCGATGCGCTGGGCACCACTCGAAGTCGGGGACCACGAATTCCAATGGTGACGCGTACTCGACTTCAAGCAGTGGCACACCGGCTTTCTATCTACGGCGAAGCACTTTGTCCGGTGGGATGCGGCGATTACCATAACTCCAACCCTTCATCCGCATCGCGGAGGTTGTCATGCATGCTGCGTCTGCTCGGACTACTACGTTGGCGTTGTTGCTCGTTGTCACTCTTCTGTTAAGCGGCGACGTGTTTGCCGACGATTCGCTGGCGATCTTTGAAAAGCGAATCCTGCCGATCATGAATTCGCCGAAGCCTTCAAGCTGCAGCGAGTGCCACCTGTCCGGCGTGGAACTGGGCGATTACATCCGCCCGACGCAAAGCGAAACCTTCGCATCGCTGGTTGACGCCGGGCTGATCGATACCGAATCTCCGGAAGAGTCGAAGCTTCTTGAATTCATCCGCCGCGCCCCCGAAAAATCTTCGCCCATCAAAAAGGAAATCCGCCAGCAGGAACTCCAGGCCTTTACCGCCTGGATTAAAGCGGCGGCGGGCGACCCGAAATTGTTATCGGCCAAGGACGAAGCCAAACCGATTGGCCCGCGGGTTTCGGGCGAAGTGATTCGCCACGGGCGGGAAGACCGCGTGCTGGCTTCGTTTGAGGACAACGTCTGGTCGGAGTCGCTGCGGTGTGCGGGTTGCCACTCGCCGCAGCACAACGCCCGTCAGGTGGAGCGGTGGGGCGAGCAGATGTCGTGGATCGTTCCGGGCGACCCGCAAGGAACGCTGGACTACATGATCGACGCCGATCTGATCGACGTACACGACCCGGCCGCCAGCTTGCTGCTGACTAAGCCGACGCTGCAAGTCAAACATGGCGGCGGCAAGAAGACTTCCGTCGGCGACCGGACCTACAAACAGTTCCGCACGTTCATCGAAGACTACGCCGCGACCGTGACCGGGCAGTACGAAGACGCGGAAGATCTGCCGCCTGAGAACGAAGAGGTCGCCCGCGTCAGCAAGATTTTCCTGCGACTAACCGGCGTGCCCGCGAAGTACGACAAGAAACTGCTGCAAGCCGATGTCTACCACTGGACTGATGCCGGGTGGTCGAAGCAGCGCGTCGCCACCACCGATCACGCCATCTTCGGGAAACGTAACGTTTGGGGAAACTCCCTCAGCCTGACGGCAACGCGCGGCACACGCCGGGCCCGGCACATCGACGAAAGCACGCCGGACCAGCGGTCCCTTCCGCCGGGCAGGTATCTGGTCAAGCTCTACCTCGATTCGGAAGACAAATCCGCCGCTGACCACACGTACCAGCTCGGCGAAGATGAATTCGTCGGGCAGATTACGCTGAACACCCGTTGGCCGATTGGGTTCAAGAACGCAACGGTTGCAAAGTTTCCGCTCGCCCCCTAACGTCAGGCGGCAAACGAAAGCCCGACGCAGGTGACGGTTCCGCAGACCAACATGCGGGCCATTGTTTCGAGTTTCTTGTCGGAAAACGACGCCGTGTACAACGCCATCGACATCAGGCCATAGGAAAGCGCAAGGGTAAACATCAGCAGCCTCCGCCAGCGGGAGTAAGAGAAGAGAACAGCGAGCCCACCCATCTGAAACGTACTGCGCGTTTCCCTTGGGGGCAAATCAATTCCTCAAGCAATTAACTCAACCGACAAACGCTAACCACTGAACTGTTTAGCCGTTTTCCGGAGAAGATTGTCGGGCCTGGCACGGAATTCACCTAACGGCTCCCACGACAATCGCCGTAGGAAAATGCTGTGTGCGTGTTGCGGCCGCACTCACTTTCCTGCGGATGCGGCGAACTTGAACCGCAGTGGGCGCATGGCCCGCGCATCCTTCGGAAAGCGGGTAAACACTTTTGCACTGTTGACAAGACACTGCTGCTTGTCTATTTCATTCCCTGTTTCACTTCGCGAAGCTGCTCCGCTTCCGGCAACGCCTTGTAGTACGCATCCAGCGGGTAACAGCCGCTGGCCAGCCCGTGGCGGGGGGCGGTTGTGCAGTCGCTGAACGTGCGGCAAACTTTTTTCCGCTGCATCGCTCCTTCGCTTAAACAATCGGCGGGAAGCTCGGGGTACGAAAGCACCATCCGCCCCAACCCGACGGCATCAGCCCAACCCTCACGCACAATCGCCTGGGCGGCGTGCGGCAAGTAGTCCTGCAAATACGAAAGCCCGCTGCCGACGACCGGCATCGCCCCGGCAACTTCCTTACACTGGCGCGTCGCGTACACTTGCCTGACAACACCAACCAACGGATCTTCCGGCGGAAGATAACCATCGCTGGGCGGGAAGATCGCCGGGCGTTGAATATGCGGGCTGTAGTAAGGGCTGCCGCAAGTCACGTTCAACGCAGCGACACCCAACTCACGCAATTCGCCGATCAACTGCAACGGTTCCGTTAAATCAATCTCCAACGGGTTATCAACGTTCACGCCGAAGCCAAATTCATATGGCAGCAGCGCAGCGAAATCCATCGGCCGGCCAACTTCCCGGCTGGTTGCAAAGGGTGGAATATCGAACACGCTCAACCGGCACATCACCATCAACGTCGGGCACTCATCTTGCACGCGACCGATGATCGTCTTCAACAGCCGTGTTCGCCCTTCGTAGTCACCGCCGTACTGCCCGGGCCGGACGCGAGCGCTCAAGAACTCATGCAGCAAATATCCGTGACAGGCTTTGATGTCAACGAAGCGGAAGCCGGCTTCGCTCGCCAAAACCGCAGCGGCGACGTAGTTGTTGATCAGCTTTTCAATTTCGTCATCGGTCCAAACGACGGAGTTGTCGCTGGGATCGATGTCAAACTTTTCATCCAACAGCGGGTGGTGGTAGGCGATACGCGGTTCTAACTGCTTGGAGTTGGGCCGGCAGAATCTTCCCGAATGGGTAAGCTGCAAGCCGACCAGCAAATCGTCGCAGGTGCAAAAGCGCTCGCGGTGCGCCGCTGTCAACCCGTCGAGCAATGCCCTCAATCCATCAGCGTTATCCGCAGTCGCCAACGTCTGGTTCGGATTCGCCCTGCCGTCAGGCTGCACGGCCGCCGCTTCGCCGCCCCAAATCCACTTCGCCCCGTTGATGCCGAAGTTCCGCCACCGCCGCAACGTATGCTCCGAAGGAGAGCCGTCGGCGTGCGCGTCCCACCCTTCCATTGGGTGAATGCACCACCGGTTGCCAACCGAGAAATCACCAATCGCCAGCGGCTGCGCCAGCGGGCTGCCGGCGTCGGCCGTCAGGACCTGGTCGTCGGTGGGCAAGTCCAACTCCAGTTCCAGCAACCGCGCGCGTAACGCCTCCACGGTCTTAAGCTGTGCGATCTTGGGATAGGTTTCGCTGGGCATCGTCAACTTCCATTCACCGGAGGGCTCGCGCCCTGCCGCTTCCATCTTTGGGGGTTTTTCAACACGCGCGCCGCGCGTAAACGTCTTATGTGCAACACGTTCTGGCCCTCAGGG
>CALBTA010000010.1 GCA_937967755.1 uncultured Planctomycetaceae bacterium
TGTGGGCGAGACTTGTTTGCCCCGCCGGTCGAACAAAGAAACGCCCAACTCCTCTTCCAGTGCAGCCACCTGCTGGCTGACCGCCGCTTGCGTCACACCCAACGACCGGGCGGCCCGGGTGAAGCCACCCTGCTTCTGAACCGCCAGGATCGTTCGTAGGTGCTTGAGTTCCATCGATGGGTTATAACAGATCGCGACGAACAATTTTCGACCGCATCGAAGAGATCAATTCCATGGCACAATATCGCATCGCCGTGATCGGACATACCGGAAGGGGCAACTATGGCCACGGAATTGATCGGGTATGGCTCGAAGTCCCAGGCTGCGAAATTGTCGCCGTCGCGGATCCTGACGCCAAATCCCGCGAGGCGGCCGTCGAGCGCCTTTCCGCTCAAAACAAATCTCCCGACGGACATGCCGACTATCGCGAAATGCTCACCAAGGTGAAGGCCGATATCGTCGCGGTTTGCCCTCGGCACTTGGATCAGCATCGCGACATGATCATCGCCGCAGTGGAATCGGGCGCGCACGTTTACACCGAAAAACCGTTCTGCCGTTCATTGGAAGAGGCGGATGAAATCGTCGCAGCATGTGAAAAGCACAAACGCAAATTGGCAATCGCCCACCAAACGCGCGTCAGCCCCAGGTTGCATGTTGCGAAGCAGATGATCGACGACGGCGAGATCGGCGATCTATTGGAACTGCGCGGCCGCGGCAAGGAAGACCGGCGCGGAGGCGGCGAAGACCTGTGGGTGTTGGGTTCCCACATCTTCAACTTGATGCACTACTTCGGCGGAGAACCGTCCAGTTGCACGGCAAGGGTTTTGTGGAAAGGCCAGCCGATTACGAAGGCAGATGTCTTCGACGGCCCCGAAGGCATTGGGCCGCTGGCGGGCGACAATGTGGCGGCCATGTACGAAATGCCCGAGGGGGTGATGGGCTATTTCAATTCGGTGCGCGGCAAGGGTGCCGGCGGAGAGAGCCGCTTTGGCCTGCGAATCATCGGCAGCACAGGGCAGATCGATATGGGAACCGGGCATTTGCCCCCGATGTATTTTCTGCCTGACCCGCTTTGGTCGCCCGGACGCAGCGGGGCGAAGTGGGTTCCGATTACCAGCGCCGGCCCCGGCAAGCCCGAACCGCTGAAAGATCAAGGACTACACGGCGGAAACATTTTAGCGGTCAAAGACCTAATCGAAGCGATCGAACAAGACCGCCAGCCGGAGTGCAACGTCTACGAAGCCCGCTGGACCGTTGAAATGATCGCCGGCGTGTTTGAGTCGCATCGTCAGAATAACGGCCGCGTTGAACTTCCGCTAAAGAACCGGCGAAACCCGCTGACGATGTTGTAGCGGCGACTATCTCGGCGACGGTTCGTCCGATTCGTCCGCCGTTCGCGTCGGCCTCTGCGGCCACCACGAGACCGGCTTCTCTGCCGCTGCCCGAACCGCGATACCCGCGGGCAGCATCACTGCTTCGCGACCGGCGCGGATGTTTACCTGATCGCCTGTTCGCGGCTGATGCACCGTAACGGCTCCGGCGTAGACGGCCGCGATCACGCGGTTGGTTTCCGGGACGTGCCGCAAGTCAAGTTCCAACTGCCCGCCGCCGGCGACAATGTGGTGCTGATTGTGAACGATCGCGATGCGGTGCTCTGGGGCCTGGTCTTCATCCGGAGACAAGTCGGGAGCCGCGCCGCGGACCAGCTTCAAATCACCCGCTTCGCTGTTCAATTGAGTGACGAGTACACCTTCCTCGTCAACGTACTGGGTAATCTGTAACAGCGAATCGGGCAGGCAGACGATTTCGCAGTTCGTGCCAATCGTCACGCGGGCCGTGCCGCGCTCGTTGGTCTTAATCGCGCTGGCTGATTGCAGCGACACCACGCCATTGGCCAACTGCCAGCCGTCGGTTGCGTAGTCACGGTGAAATGCGATCCCGCTTTCGGTAATCAGGCTGATCCGAGGTGACTCGTCTTCCTCCGCTTCGCGGCCGGGTAGGTCGTCTTCGGCGATGGGGCGAACTTCGTCGTTGGGAATCACTGCCGTCGCGGACCGCAGGCGGCGGTAGGTTTCATCGAACCCGCCCAGGGCAACCACGCCGCGGTAGGCCGGTGTCGTGGCGGCTTTGTCGAATCGCGAGAGTACCAATTGCAACTGCTCGCGCTCGGCGGGCGTCAGTTCGCGTGGCGAGGTGAGCAACCGCTCGAGTTGATCCAACTCGAAGTACTCGCGCCACTGATGGGCCGACGGCACGGGGCGGAAGGACTCGCGAAGCTGCGTGATGTCTTCATACGCGCCCTGCCGCTGCTGGCGGTCTTCATCGCCGGTCAATGCCTCGGCCAGCGCCTGGTGCAGCACCTGAAATTTGTACTGGCGGGTGATCAATTGGTAACGCCCATCCGCCGCGACCTTGTCGTAGCCACCTTTGACCGTTTGCAACTGTAGCAGTCGCGAACCGTCTAACGTCGGCTCATCTGCGGATGGTGCCGTGCCGAAGTCACGTTCCAACTGCGCGAGCTGCAAGAACTCTTGCCAATGCTCGCCCTGCTGTACAGTGCTCAAATCGGCCGAAAGTCCTTTCGCAGCGATACCAATCAACTGATGAAGTTCCGCCCGGGAAAGAGCGGTTAACTTTCCGCCAATCCCGTACTGTCCAGCCGCGCGAGCTTGTCCAGTCTGCTGTGCGGGCAAGTTGAGCAAGGCTTGCACCCGCGCTGGTATATCCGAATCGTTCGATCCAACCGCGGGAACGGCCGCTGCCGGTTGCGACGGTGCCAGGTCGGCGTCCACCGGTGTATCAATCGAAGGCACCGTTGGCGTGCGGGGAGTCGCCGGCGTCGGAGTCGCGCGCGTTGGGGTTGCAGGCGTTGGCGTCGCAGGGGTGGGTGTTGGTTGAGAGGGCACGGGCGTTGCCTCGCCCTGTTCTTCAGCCGCCGCGTTGGAAGCTTCGATCAACGGCACCAGCCGGTCGAAGACGTCTTCCGTTTCAATTTGAATTTGCACAGCGTCCTGAGCCACGGCGCTGGCATCGTGTGAAAGAACGACAGCTAGACAAACGGTCAGAAGCGTGATTGATCGAAGCATGGCTTCCCTTCCCTAATGACAAACGTCCTGTCTGTCACCGTCGCAATTGACGGATGGATCAGAATTGTGATGTGGGAAAAATGACACAAACCGGCGCGCCGGCGGCATCCTTAAGAGGTGAACGGTAGCAAATTCGGGTGGCCCGCAAAACCGCGAATTGCAACCATATCGCCGCTGGCAGTGCTATCGCAGCTTGAATGCAAAACGGGCA
>CALBTA010000011.1 GCA_937967755.1 uncultured Planctomycetaceae bacterium
TTCTCGACCGAGTCGTGACTTGATCACAGCCGCGAACCAACAAATCACACACGAGTGGTGGAATGACCATCGCGAACAATTCGAATTGTATATCGCAGAGCCGGTAGTTACCGAATGCAGTGCTGGTGATCCGCAAGCCGTGAAAGAGCGTATGGAGTTAGTCGCCGAGATCCCAGTCCTTGACACGACGGAAGATGCCGAAGCCTTGGCGGAGGAGTTGATGAAGGCAGTTCCGCTTCCCAGTAACGCGGAAGTTGATGCACTGCATATTGCCATCGCAACTGTCAATGGCGTCAACTTACTGCTAACATGGAATTGCGCCCATATCGCGAATGCGGTTTTACAGTCGAAGATTGAAGTCATCTGTCGTTCTGCGGGCTTTGAACCGCCGACGATATGTACACCGCAACAGCTTATGGAGGCTTGAACGATGTGGCGAGACCCAATTGTGGAAGAAATCCGGCAAGTGCGACAGCGATACGCTGCGCAGTTCAACAATAACCTGAAGGCTATCTGCCAAGATCTGCGAAAGCGACAAGAGTCGGGTGGCAGAAAAGTTGTCACCCTTTCGCCAAGGCCCCCACGGCAAGTTAAGTCCGATGGCCAACCCGCTGGATAGCGCGTCTGCGGCGATGGATCGTCCCAAATACCAAACGACCATTGTAGAAGTTCTCTTCAGTCGCATCACCGAGTCGGGTGACCGGGCTGCGGTTCATGTCAAACGCCACGGCAAATTCCAACCGCTCACCTGGAACGAGGTCGCCCGCGATGTGCGGCGGATGTGTGTGGCGCTGGGTTATTTCGGCGTGCGAGCGGGCGACCGCGTGGTTCAAGTGGGCGAAAATTCTTACGAGTGGATCGTCGCCGATCTAGCGATTATGACCTGCCAGGCGGTTCACGTGCCGGTTCATGCACCGCTCTCGGGCGCCCAGCTTGCTTTTCAGATTCGTGACAGCGGGGCGAAAATTGTGCTGCTGTCCGGCGCGGAACAAGCCGAGAAGCTCGCGTCCGTCGCCGATCAATTGCCGGCGGACGGGCCGTATTTTTCTCATGAAGATTGCTACGTGAAGATATGGGGAAACGCCGTTCGGCGCATCGGCGAGGTGGCGGCGCAGGCGGACCAGTTGAATCTGCAAGACGCGGAAGGCATCGAGCAAGCCGCGCTGCGCGAGCTGTCGCCCGATTCGCTGGCGACGATCCTTTACACTTCCGGCACCACCGGCGAGCCCAAGGGCGTTTGCCTGACGCAACGCAATCTGGTCAGCAACGCGATGGCCACGCTGGAAGTGTTCGACCAGCGGGAAGGCGATCTGCGGCTGGCATTCTTGCCGCTCAGTCACATTTTCGCCCGCACTTGTGATCTGTACACCTGGATCATCAGCGGCGGCGAACTGGCGATTGCCGAAAAGCGTGAGACGATCATCGCCGACGCCAAAGAGGTCAAGCCGACACACATCAGCGGCGTGCCCTATTTTTACGACAAAGTTCACCGCGGTCTGGTCGACGCCGGTGCCGCCGAGCAACCCGGCGCGTTCAACGCCATGCTCGGCGGGCGGTTGCGAATGTGCGCCGGCGGCGGGGCAGCGCTGCCCGATTACCTGTACGATTTCTACGAAGCCCAAGGCAACCCGGTGCTGCAAGGTTACGGGCTGACGGAAACTTCGCCGGTGATTACCGTCAGTTCGGCTGACGCCCGCAAGAAGGGAAGCTCCGGCCGGGCGATTCCGGATGTCGAAATCCGCATCGCCGACGATGGCGAAATTCTGACCCGCGGCCCGCACGTGATGCAGGGCTATTGGCAGAACGAAGCCGCCACGGGAGAGATGATCGATGCCGACGGTTGGCTGGCAACCGGCGATTTAGGACACTTAGATGAAGATGGTTTTCTCTTCATCACCGGCCGAAAGAAGGAGATTATCGTCACCGCGGCGGGGAAAAACGTGGCCCCCGCGCTGTTGGAATCGCTGCTCACGGAAGATCCGCTGATAATTCAGGCAATGATCGTCGGTGACGACCGAAGATACCTTAGTGCGTTGATCGTTCCCGACCCCGATCACCTGAAGGCGGAAATTAAACGCCGTTGGCTGGTGGCCTTTTCTACGAAGGGGTATTTGCAGCACGCCAAAGTTCAGAAGATGTACGAAGAGATTATCGCGCGGCGGTTGGCGGAACTTTCTCACCACGAACAGGTGCGGCGGTTTACACTGTTAGATAGAGGCTTCACCATCGAAAGCGGCGAACTGACGCCCAAGTCCAGCCTGCGCCGGGAAGTGATCGCGAAGAATTTCGCGCCCGAAATTGAAGCGATGTACGACAACGCGTGAGCGGCCACGAAGTTGCAACAACCAACATGAGCATCGCCACCGCTAATACGAAACCCGATACGGCAGACAAACCACCACCGGTTTACCATGGGCCGGTTTGCCTGTCGCGGCGGCTGTGGGATTGGGGGAAAGCCTGGGGTCAAACGCTAATCCACCTCGTTTGGTTCTGGCGGGCGGCCATGCTGGGGCTGATCATCGTCGTGGGCATCTTCGCCTGGCAAGAGCCTGATTTTCAAGACCGTTTGATGACGACCGGTTTGATGTTCGTCTTGGGGGCGCTGCTGGCGATTGATCTGCTGATCGCGTTTCTCAATCTGCCGCTGCTGATGTTCTACACATCGCTGTGGGTTTTCCTCAGCCTGACGGCGATTGTCGATTTGCTGCTTTACGCTCGGCATTTGATGCGGTCGCACAACCGCATCGTACTGTGGGTGGTGCTGGGAAATGTCGTACTGGCTGTAGCGATTTTTTCGCTGTGGAGCGTGCTGCAAAACCCGCCGGAAGGCCCCGAGCCCGTAAAACCGGTCGAGTTTCTCAGGCACGTACCCGGTCCGATCTAGGCGAACCGATATAATGTCGTAGCGGGGGCTTCCAGCCACCGCGACAGGTTCGCGTGCGATCAACGGTGGCTAGCAGCCCTCGCTACGTGTGAATTGAAAGGAACAACATGAGCAGCCCAACCGATTCGGAAGTGGTCACCAGCGATCAGAACGTTCAAGAAGAAACCAGCTTTGCCGAGACGGCGTTGAAGTTGGGCGGCAAGAGCGACGACGAAGCCCGCCGCACCGGCGTGATCGATGCCGCGGACGACCAAGTCGAACGCCTGTTCCAGCCGCAGTACCAAACGGTCAACAGCCCCGCGCACCGCGCGGTGTGGGATCGTTCGATTCCAGTCGAAGATTTCCTTCCCGGCGAGGCCGACACCCCGGCCGACGTGCAACAAGTAATGGACGATTCGGTCGCCGTCGTAGACCGCCACCGCAACGCCGGCACGTTGCTCAATGAAGATCAGAAAATCGCCGAGCCTGTACTGGCCGAATTGGGCGAAGCCGGTTATTGGGGGCTGCTGATTCCCAAGCAATACGGCGGCAGCGATACGCCGTTTCGCAGTTTCGCCCCGTTCCTGACCCGCATGGCCATGTCCGACCCGACCATTGCCGGTCTGGCGAGCGTGCATGGTTGCATCGGCGCGGTCGACCCGGTTCGCACGTTCGGCAACGAAGAGCAGAAAGAGCGCTGGCTGCCGAAGTTGGCCAGCGGCGACCGGCTTTCAGCCTTCGCTCTGACCGAACCGGGCGCGGGTAGCGATCTGACCGCGCTCACCACGCGTGCCGAGCTGGACGATGACAGCTACGTTGTCAATGGAGAGAAGCTGTTCATCACCAACGTTGTGCCCGGCCGCACAATCGGGCTGGTCTGCCTCATCGAAGACAAGCCGGCCGTTCTCATTGTCGACTTGCCCGACGAAGAAAACGACCAGTTCCATCTGCGCAAGTACGGGCTGTGGGCGCTGAAGCACACGTACAACCGCGGCATTATCTTCAACAACCTGCGGGTGCCGAAAGAAAACTTGCTGCAGCCGCAGCGCGGCAACGGGCTGACCATTGCCTACCACGGGCTGAACCTGGGGCGAATTTCGTTGTGTGCCAACGCGGCTGGAACGATGCGGCTGATGATGGCTAGCATGATCCCGTGGTCGAACTTTCGCGTGACATACGGCGAATCGATTGCCAAGCGTGAACTCGTTCGCCGGCGGTTGGGGCGGTTGGCCGGAATGATCGTCGGGTGTGATGCGCTGGTCGCGTGGTGTTCGCGGCTGATCGACGAAGGCTTCCGCGGCGAAATGGAATGCATCATCGCCAAAATCTTCGGCAGCGAAGCCCAGAAAGAAGCGGCCATCGAAATGTTCATGAAGACGCACGGCGGAAGGTCATTCCTTCACGGGCACTTGTTCGGCGACAACGTGCATGAGTACCTCGCCCCTTGCATTTACGAAGGCGAAGGCGA
>CALBTA010000012.1 GCA_937967755.1 uncultured Planctomycetaceae bacterium
CCCCTGACTTTGCTGAAAAACCTCTGAGTTATTCATCGCGCCTCCCGCCACAGAGGGACCACTTTTTCAACACCGTAGCGGCAAGCTGCCAGCTTGCCCGCTAAACCGTTCCACTTCAATTTCCGTCCGCGCAGCTCGCTTCCCCACCGCGATCAAAATCCAGCCACATCAGTCAACATGCTGGCAGCTTGTGAGTACGGGCCGCGTCTGCACCAGGTTTTCGCACCTGGTGGTGCATTTGCGGCACCACGAAATGAACATGCGTTCTCATAAACCGTTTGCCGACAACAGCTTACAACACAACCCTTCTGTCGCTTTCCGCTTCGATATGTTCCAAAATCGCACATTTCGGGGCTCACTAGTACATCTTCTCGTCTATTTCCAAAGGCTCCAGTGCTAGGTTTCAATTCGATTCTAGGGTAGCCGGACTCGTGAGGGTTCGGGGAATTCGTTACGACGATTGAAGTTCCAGAAGTCTCACGATTTCTGCTACCCGAAGTGTTACGTACCCATTCATCCGTATAGTATACACATTTGCACATTCCTGTCAAGCGAGTGGTACACTTTTCTGAGAAGATTCTTAAAAGTTTTCCCTGAAATGTTTCCAGGGGCGTTGCCCCTGGCTGGCATATTGCTGCCCCTTCGGGGAGTTTTTAACGGCTTCGCCGCTAGACTGACCACAACGGCAGTTGCCGGTCCAAGCGATGAGTATCCGGCTTTCACTACGAATGACAATCGAGGAATTACTGATCTTCCCCAAGCAGCATTTGGGCCGCTTCGGTTTTTTGCCAGCGCGATAGATCCGGGTCGTGTGTCAGTCGGGCGATGAATTCGTCGCGCATACTTTCTTCGGCGGCGAGGCTGCGGTGGATGAATGCGGTTGCGTCAGCCAGGTATTGCTGGGCTGTTTCTTTTCGCATTCCTTCTTGTAGATCCTGATCACCCTCGGCGGCTTCGGCGGCGCGGGAGAGGACGCAGGCTGCGTTGAGTAACAAGCCGGTGTTGGCGTCGTCTACGTGGAGAGTCTTCATTTCGGCGACAACCTGCGCGGCACTTGCGTGGTCACCGCCGCGCGCAATGGATACGGCGCGGCGAAGTTCGTAAAGCGGATTGGCTTGCAGCTTTAGCACTTCATCCCAATCCTTCACGGCCAGTTCGTGCTTGCCCAATTCGTCGTGAATTTCGGCCCTGGCGGTGGTCGCGACCAGCAGCAACTGGCCCGCTTGGGGATTGTTTGCGGAATCGGCGTTGGTACCAATCGTGGCGATCGCGCTGGTTAGCGCAGCGGCGGCCGCGGTGAAATCGCCGGTCGCCGCCTGGATGTTCGCCAGGCTCAAGAAGCTGGCCGCCAGCGGAATCGCATGCTGGCTGTCCGTGCTCTCGTTGGCCAATTCCTTCTGCAATTCAATCAACTGCTCGCACGCTGCCAATGCCGCCGGCGCGTCGCCCCGTTGTTCTTCGATCTCGCGCAGCAGATCATAGCACTCCGCCAGCGCGGCCAGGCGTTGGCGGTCGTCCTCGTCTTCCGCGAGCAACGCGTGGCGAAGGCCTGCCGCGTCCGTGACGTGCTTCTTCGCTTCTTCCAGTTCACCGGCGGCACTTTGTACCAGCGCCAGGTTATACGTCACACGGGCGAAGTGCTCGCGGTAGGTCACAACGCCTGGATTGTTCTCGACTACGCCACCGAGAACATCCAGCGCGATGCGGAAGTAGTCGCCCGCTTCCGAAAAACGTCCTTCGTCCTGATACAAATCGCCGAGGTGCATCTGGCTGGCGGCGTAAGCGACTTCGTATTTCGGCGTGTCGGCAAAGCGGTTGCGAAGTTCTTCGCGAATCGCCAGCGCCTGACGGTATTCCGAGGCGGCCATCTGATACTCGCCTTGCAATTGCATCAGCCGGCCCATGCTGTCGAGGCTGGCCGCCAGGTCGGCGCGGTACTCCGGCAATTGGCGGTGCTTTTCCGACAAGTGGTAACGCTGGGCAATCGACGCCATCAACAACGGCTCGGCCTCGGTCCCGTCGCCGGCATCCAAGTGCATGGTGGCAAAATTGTGTTGGCACATCGCCAGGCCCGCGCCGTATTCGGAAATGCGAGGGTGCGATTCGGTCAGCTTTTGCCAAAGGTCGATGGCGGTCGTGTAATGCTCGGCCGCTTTTTCTCGTTGGCGGTCGTTGCGGTAGAACTCTGCCAGATTGTTGTGGCTGGTTGCCAACTGATGTTGCTGCTCCGGCCCGTTGTCGACATCGGTAATCTGTTGCCAAAGGTTCACGGTCTCACGCCGGGCGAATTCCGCCTTTTCCGTTTCGCCCAGGTCCATGTAGAGCACGCCGCGTTCGTTGTGGATTCGGCCCAGCAGGGCAACGTAATCGACGTGACCGGGATGCTTTTCGTGCAGCCCGCTGGCCAACGTGTAAGCCTCGGTCAATTTGTCCTCCGCGTCGTCGAGCTGCGCCCCGTCGCGCAGCAGCCCGCCTAGATTTGCCAGGTAGGCGGCCCGCAAGTACGTGTAGTTCGGTTCGTTGGGAAACCGCTGCTCCAATTCGGTGAAGACGTCGATCGCTTGTGAGTACAGCCGAGCCGCCACGGCCCGGTCGCCCAGATCGGCTTCGATGTTCGCCAACCGCCCATAGGCCTTACCCCGTTCGGTTTCCAACACCGGGTCGTTGGTTTCGCGCTCGACGAAGCGGTCGTAATACTGACGCGAAGCAGTCAGCATCTCGCGGCGAACCTCGTCCACACCGTGTGCTTTCAATCCATCATCTCGCGTGGCAATGTCGGTCATCTCATCGACGGCACCCACTGCCCAGCCCAGCCGCACGCGGGCGTCGTTTAAACTGCGTTGAAGCTGGATCGTGTAATAAGTCACGCCGGCGAAGCCCAAAATAATTAGCAACGCGACCAGGCCCAAAAGTTTCGCGACCGTTGGGTTCCGTCTGCGCCAGCGCTGAAATTGCCCCAGCGTACTCAATGGCCGACTGTGGATCGGTTCGCCCCGCCGGTAGCGGGCAAGTTCCTCCGCCATCTCGCCGGCGGTTTCGAATCGGCGGGCCGGTTCCTTTTCCAGGCACTTCAGGCAGATCGTTTCCAGGTCTTGATCGATGGCGGGGTTTAAGCTGCGCGGCAGCGGCGGATCTTCGAACCAGACTTGCCGCAGCGTTTCGGCGACACTGGCCGCCTGAAACGGAGCACGCCCCGTGAGCGCGTGGTACAACGTCGCGCCCAACGAATAAATATCGGCCGACGCAGTCACATGCGCCGCATCGGTCGCCTGCTCCGGCGACATGTAAGGGGGCGAACCCATCACGTCGCCGGTATGCGTCACGTCGCTTTGCCCGGCGAGCATCTTGGCCAGCCCAAAGTCTGTCAGCAGCGGCCGGCCGGTCGTGTCGTCGATGACGATGTTCCGCGGTTTGATATCGCGGTGCAACACGCCGGCAGCGTGCGCGGCTGCCAGCGCGCGGGCGACTGGTTCGATCGCTTCGGCCGCCGCGTTGTTATCCAGCGGGTGCTCGGCAATTACATCGGCCAGGCTTTCGCCTTGGACGTAACGCATCGAATAATAGTGAAGCCCGTTGGCTTGCCCGACTTCGAACACCTGCACGATGTGATCGTGTTCCAACTGGGCGGCCGATTGCGATTCATTGCGAAACCGCTCGATCATTGCGGCCTGATCTTCTTCGTGCAGCTCACGAAGCTTGTCGCGCCGTAGAATCTTCAGCGCGACGATCCGGCCGACGCTCTTCTGGCGAGCGCGGTACACGATGCCCATCCCACCGCGGCCCAGTTCATCCAACAACTCATAATCACCCAAGATCGCTGCCGGCGCATCGCCGCTGGCGGTTTCGCCTGCGGGCAACGCTTCCAGCAGCGATTCGTACGCTGCGTCTTCCACCGAATCATCCGGATGCTGGCGAGCGCTGCTATCGACCGTTTGCAGTTGCGTATCGCAGTTGTGCCCCACTCCGTGGTTGAGAACTTCGTCAACAATGTACGTGTGGTCCTGAAACCGCTGGTAATAGTCGCTTTCGCCACCCGAGCCCGAACGTTGCCGATGCTGGTGGTCGATGTACAGCAATTCGCGCAACATCTGCTCGCGATCATCCGCTGAGAGGCCTCGCAGAAAATCCTCGATGCGCGGAGCCTCGCCGGCTTTGCACTGCGATTCAAAGCGATCGCAAAGAGCGTCGATATCGGCGGTGGAAAGGTGTTTCACGGTAGAGGATCGAAGTTTGCACAACAAAGCTGAGGGCAGTGCGACGATACGCTTCACCCTCATCCGGCCTTCGGCCACCTTCTCCCAGAGGGAGAAGGATTTTGTTCTGACTTCCATTGTAACCACCATTTGGGTGGCAATCAGACCCGGCTGAAGTAGCGTTATCTGCGTACTACCAAATTCCCGCTCACCCGCCGAATTAGGCTGCGCATTTCGAGCACGCTGATGGTCGACAGCACGCGGGCGACGGGCAAACTGGTCGCGGCGACGATCGCGTCGATGCTGGTCGGTTCGGTGTCGATTGCATCTAATACTTTTCGTTCCAGGTCGTTCAGTTTCAGTTCCGCCGGGTGGCGAAGGGTGCGGGCCTGGTCGCCGTCGCCGATGGGCGTCGCTTCGACCAGTGGGCCAAGTTCTTCCAGCACGTCGTCGACCGATTCGACCAGCCGGGCGCCGTCGCGGATCAGGCGGTGGCAACCGCGCGATGTGCGCGCGTCGACGCGGCCCGGCACGGCGAAGATTTCACGGTTCTGTTCCATCGCGTGCTGCGCCGTGATTAGGGCACCGCTGCGCTCGGTCGCTTCGACGACAATCACACCCAGGCTCAGCCCGCTGATGATCCGATTGCGCTGTGGGAACCCGCCGGGCAGCGGCAACGCTCGCGGCGGGGCTTCGGTGATGACCGCGCCCGACGCGGCGACCTCCTGTGCCAGTTCCTTGTGTTCTGGCGGGTAGATTTCCAGCAGCCCGCTCGCCAGAACCGCAATCGTTCGCCCGCCGGCGTCGAGCGCACCGCGGTGGGCGGAACCGTCGATCCCGCGGGCCAGCCCGCTGACGACCGTCAATCCCGCCCGGGCCAACCCACTGGCCAATTGCTCAGCGATCTTTTTCCCGTAGTTGGTTGCATGCCGCGAACCGACAATGCCGATCGCCACCGCATCCTGCGGAACGATTTCCCCGCGCGAAAAGAAGACCGCCGGCGGGTCGTGAATTTCGGTCAGCATCCGCGGATACCGGTCATCGCCGCCGACGATCACGTCGATATTGTGTTCGCGGCAGATCGACAATTCCAACTCGACATCAATCTCGTCGGCGTCTTTGATCACCCGGCTCAACTTCGGGCCAACGCCGGGTACTTCCTTCAGTTGCTGCCCGGTCGCGGCGAGGACTCCTTCCGGCGAACCGAAGTGTTCGACAAGGGCCTTCCGCGTCAGCGGTCCCACGCCGGGGATGAGAGACAGCCGTAGCGCAGCAATCAGGGCGGGGTCGAACTGTTGATCGGCATCTGGCATGAAGTCAGTTGTAACCCGGTGTGCCACTGCTTGAAAGCGCTATTGCTTTACCATTTGTCTAGTACTCTCCACGCTTTCAAGCAGTGCTGCGTGCGGTCACGCTTCAGCACTGCTTGAAGTCGTGGTGACTTGGAACGCAAAGAAAGTCCATTTCGACTTCAAGCAGTGGCACACAGTGCGAGGTTTCGGAGCAACCGGAATACGTTAGCCGACTAGCGCCGCCCGAACTTGCGATTCTTCCACGTCGCCAACCAGCTCGACGTGGCCCATGCGGGAAGGCAAGACGAAGCGCAGCCGGCCATGTTCGACCTTCTTGTCGCGCTTCATGATCGCCAGCAACTGTTCGTGATCGACCTGCGGCACGGTCACGGGCAGGCCGAGCGACGTGAGCAAGCTGCGTTGCTGTTCGCCGAACGAGGCCCCGATTCTTCCCAGCGATTGGGCCAGCCGGGCGGCGCAGACCATGCCGATGGAAACCGCTTCGCCGTGCAGCAACTCGCCATAGCCGGTCGCCGCTTCCAAACCGTGGCAGAAGGTGTGACCGTAATTCAAGATCGCCCGCAGGCCGGTTTCTTCCCGCTCGTCGTTTTCGACCACGTCGGCCTTCAAGCGGCAACAGCGGGCGACGATGTGCGTCAGTACTTCGTGATCGCGGGCGTGGATCTCGTCGATGTGTTGTTCCAGGTAGGAAAAGAAGTCGGCGTCCATGATCACGCCGTACTTGACGACTTCCGCCAGGCCGGCCCGGTATTCGCGCTCGGGCAACGTGTCGAGGGCGGCGATGTCGATCAGCACGCCGCGCGGCTGCCAAAACGCCCCGACCATGTTCTTGGCCGCCGGCAAATTGATGCCAACTTTCCCGCCGACGCTGCTGTCGACCTGAGCCAGCAGCGTGGTGGGAACCTGCACAAACGGAATTCCACGGGCGTAAGTCGCCGCGACGAACCCAGCCAAATCGCCGATCACGCCGCCGCCGACGGCAACGACAATCGACTTGCGATCGGTGCCAAGTTCCAGCAACTTCTCCCACAACACACCGACCGCATTGAGGCACTTGCTCGGCTCGCCCGGGGCGACGACCAGCACTTCAACCTTGCAACCCGCCTGCCCAAGCTGTTCGGCGACCGGGTGGGCGTAAGCGGCTTCGACATTCTTGTCGGTGATCACCACCGCGTGCGTCGCCCGCGTGCGGCTGATCGCGAACGTGCCCACGCCGGTCACCGTGCCGGCACCAATGACGATGTCATACGCCCGCTCGCTAAGGTTGACGCGGACGATTTGGGGCGACGATGTGGTCATAGAGAAGTTGGCGGAGTCTACCTTCAACAAGGAACGCTATTTTGCGCTAATCTTCGCTAAATCATTGCCTCGATCCAGACTCAGGGTAGCCGGACTCGTGAGAGTTCGGGAAGATTCGTGCAGGGGTTGAAGTCCTAGATGTCTCACGACTTCTGCTACTAGCAAGTTCAGCCAACGCGCTCGATGTCTTCATCCGTCACAGTGATTTGCCGGCAAAAGCCGGTGTGGGTCCGCTCGTAGGCTAGTCCGCTGCATTGTTCGGCGTCGGCGTGCAGGGCTTGCTCGATCCGCTGCCGCTCGTCCGGTTCCAACTCTTCATACCCGTCGGGCCAGATGGTGGTCGTCTCCATCACCAAGGCTTCGCGGTAAGGATCGAATTTGTCAGCCACTTGATTCTCCTGCGTAATCCGCCGGGTCGTAAGTAATGACGTGCAAGGGTTGGGGCCATTACTTCGTCCCCACCAGTGCGAGTATACTGCCCTAGCGGGAGTTGTTAAACACCATGGAAATCCCAGGCAAATACGTCATCTTGTTCATCGGCACCGCTGCGTTGGCTGCCGCGGTGTTTGCGTGGACGTTTCAATATCAACGCGGGCGAAGAATCTTAGCACTGTGGGGGGCCGACAACGCCCGGCTGATTCGGGTCGATGCCAAACAAATCACCCTGCTGGAACTTTCCACAGAAAATGTCGTCGATAGCGAATCGCTAACAATCGACGGCGAAACACACTTCATCACCCGGCGACTAGACATCACCAAGGCCCGCGGCATCATCCACGCCCGGCAGGCGCTGATCGAAGATGGCAGCTTCCAGTGGGATCGACCCCGGGGCGACTGCAACGCGCATTGGCAATACGCCTTGCGGTTTACCCAAGGCCCCCGGCAGGCGACGGTTTTGTTCGACACCAACTGTCAGCGGGCGAAGCTTCTGGAATCAGGCAGCCAAGCCGCCATCGTCCCGAAGATTTTCGAAGGTTGGCTGAAGTTTATTGACGAGCAGATCCCTGAAACATCGAACGACGGCACCGCCTCACCCACCACATGACCACGCCGGCGAAAGAAAGAGTCTTCCATGTCGCTGCCGACCAAACCGGCAAGACGTTGGCGTCGGCGATGCGCACCTGGCTGCCGGGCACGTCGTGGGGCGATGTGAAGCGGCTGGTCCGTACGCGGCACGTGATGATCAACGGGAACATGAGCGTCGATGCCGAACGGCGGCTGAACGACGGCGACGTGGTGAAACTGATGCCGCACCCGCTCGCCCCGCCGCCGAGCGACAAAGATGTTCGCGTCGTCTATCACGACCGCCACGTGATTGTCGTTGACAAACCGCCTGGGGTGACCACAACGCGGCATCACGAAGAGCGGCACTGGTCGCCGCGACGCAAGCAGCAACAGCCCACGCTCGACGAGATGTTGCCCGGCATCATGGCGAAGATCGAAAAGCAGAAGCGCCCCTCGGGCAAGCACACTGGTGGTAAGCATCGCGGCGATGGGCACGGCGGCCGGCAAGCGGTGAAGGCCGTGCACCGGATCGACCGCGATACCAGCGGGCTGCTGGTCTTCGCCCGCACGACCAACGCCGCCCGCGATTTGATCGAACAGTTCCGCGAGCATTCGACCCACCGGAAGTACCTGGCGGTGGCGGTCGGCGTTGTCGCAGGGCGGCGGATTGAAAGTTTTCTCATCCGCGACCGGGGCGACGGCCGCCGCGGCAGCGCACCCACTTCCGACGTTGGCAAACAGGCGATCACACATGTAACTCCTGTGGAAGTGTTGGGGGAATCTTTCACGCTGATTGAATGCACCCTGGAAACCGGCCGCACGCATCAAATCCGCATTCATCTGGCCGAGATCGATCACCCGCTCTGCGGCGAGAAGGTCTACAACCGTCCGCTGCGCGGCAAGCCGATCGCCGACACCAGCGGCGCGCCCCGCATTGCCCTGCACGCTGCCGAACTAGGCTTCACTCCCCCCGGGTCCGGCGAAGCGCT
>CALBTA010000013.1 GCA_937967755.1 uncultured Planctomycetaceae bacterium
CCAGCAGTTCGCCCAATCGCCAGGCGTCGCCGCGAAGCATGCACGTAGGCGGCATCTTCGCTTGCTTTGCCGATGGCAGCGTCCACTGGATCAATGACTACGTTGAAACTAGCTCAACCATCACCGTCCCTTCGGCTTGGGACAAGCTGAACCTTTCAATGGACGGCGAAGTGCTTTCCGCCGGGTCGTACTAAACTGGCGCTACCAAGGCCCGCGGACGTAGTACACGCCAAACTGATCGGTATGGCTGGGCCAGTAGGGAGTGGGGCGAAATTGCCCTCCGTACCCGCCGCCCACGTCACCAGGATAGCTGCGACCGAACTGGTGGTAAATCGGCGTGACGGTTGCCGAAGGAACACCCCAACGGTAGTGCGTTTGCAAATTGGCAATCGGCGGAACGACCAGCGAAACCGGCTTCCCGTAGGCCGTGTGCCGGTAGTTGCCGTGCCAAGGGCGCTGCTGGGCGTGGTGGTACATCCAGTTGTCCGCTTCGCTGTAACCTTGATAGCCAGGAGGCCCTGCGACAGCTTCAGATGCTGAGCAAGCGAACAGCATTCCGAAAGCGACCAGCGCCAGCGCGATGAGAGTGCATCGTCTCATGAGAGTATCCTTACGAGGTGGGCATCGGGCGGAGGGGAATTTCGCCCGACGATTGTGGGTGGGGATCGAATTGGCGGGTGGCAGCTCGTGAACTGCCCGCTACGGAGACCGGCGGGGATCGTCCGTCTCACGAATTATCGGACTTCCGCCCCAACTCACATGAACTTCGGTCGCGCCGTGGGGACGGTTGTGGTAGTGCAAATAGTTGCGGTTGTGTTCATACAGAAATTCGTGCGGCAAACACGGCTGATACGTGTAGTACGTCTGAACCGCGGGGTGCGGCGTGTCGTGGGGCGAAGTATACATCTGCGTCGTCACGCCCCCTTCTGGACCGGTTTGCGGAGCGTAATAGTTGTAAAACAAATCGCTACCACTGCCGCCCACGCCTGGGCCGCAATCGTACGCGCCGCCGAAGTCATCGCCGTAGGCACCCTCGGAGTAACCATGCAACCCGCAACCATGTGGGCCACACCCGTGATGGTGCCCATGCCCAATACCGTGATGCCCATACCCATGATGCCCGTAGCCCAGGCGGCCACAGCCACGATGACCATGATGCCCGTGATGACCGTGGTGGCAGCAGGCGCGCGGGGCGTAGAAATAATGCAACCAGCGCAGGCAGTGCTTGTTGCGGTAGCATTTGCCGCCGCGGTTTCCGTGGTCGCCGAAAATGATCTGGTTGATCGACCGCCCGCCGCGCTGCCCAAGGAACTGGGCGCTGGCGTCATGGCAAACGGCAGACAATGCAACGCAGACGAGTATCGCGATTAGAAAGGATTGAAGGGGCCGATCCATCGACAAGGTTCCTTAAGACGGTTGTTTGTTGAAGCCGCCTGTCGTTGCGGGTCGTCGTTTGACAGGTGGTTAAGCAAGTATGCTCGATCAACACCGCGCGAGCGCATCGGCTCGGCGAGCCGGCATCGACCGTAATGGTTGTTTCGGTCTGTAACGCAATTGTGGGTTAGTCTTTATCCGCTGGTCGTACGAAATCGAGCCGTCGTGTGCGTCGTAGCGGCAAAGTCGGCTGGGAGCTTCTCGATACAGCCGTTATAATCGTTAGCTTTTAACACGGACGATCTACGCGGGAAGCGACCAACGTGAGCACAACTGCCTCGAAAAACGGATCAACGCGGCGACGGCGAAGGGCGACGGCCGAAGATATGGCCCGCAGCCAACGCGACATTTCCGTGAGCGAATTCTTCGCGAAAAACCGGCATCTGCTGGGGTTCGACAACCCGCGTAAGGCACTACTAACGACGGTCAAGGAAGCCGTTGACAACTCGCTCGACGCGTGCGAAGAGGCGGGCATCGTGCCGGAGATTTGGGTCCATATCGAGCATATCAAAAAGGACCGCTACAAGGTCGGCATCCAAGACAATGGCCCGGGCATCGTCAAGAAGAAGATCCCCTTGATCTTTGGCAAGTTGTTGTACGGCTCGAAATTTCATCGCTTGCGAATGAGCCGTGGCCAGCAAGGTATCGGGATCTCCGCCGCGGGGATGTACGGAATGCTGACGACCGGAAAGCCGGTCAAGATTCTGTCAAAAACTTCGGTGCGCAAACCGGCGCACTACTACGAAGTGCAAATCAATACGCAAACGAACCACCCAGATATCCTGAAAGATATTGAGATCAAGCCGGGCGAGTCAGGCCGCAAACAGCTCGAAAAGCACGGCATTGAATGGGTGAACTATTACGAGCCGCATGAAGAGGGCGCGAAGCAGGGCGAAGTCAGAAGCGGCACCCGAGTGACGATCGAACTGGAAGCGAAGTACCAGCGCGGCCGCGGCAGCGTCGATGAGTACCTGTACCAAACGGCCGTGGCCAACCCGCATGTCACGCTACATTACATCGACGCGGAAGACAACGAGACGACTTACTATCGTTCGACGGACGAACTGCCGCACGAACCAAAAGAGATAAAACCGCATCCTTACGGTGTGGAACTTGGCCGGCTGATGACCATGATGAAGGCCTCACAGGAGCCGACCGTTTCATCCTTTTTGACGAACTCGTTTTCCCGAGTGTCGCCGGCGATCGCCCGCAAGGTTTGTGAAAAAGCGAACCTCTCCACCCGCTCGACGCTGAAGAAGATCGGCCGTGATCAGGCCGATGCGATGTACCACGCCATCCAAGAAACCAAGATCAGCAATCCCACGACCGATTGCGTCGTGCCGATTGGCGAAGAGTTGATCCTATCGGGGTTGTACCAGGTCGTGCCGGGTGAGTTCTATGCCGCGGCCACTCGCCCGCCTAACGTCTACCGCGGCAACCCATTTCAGATAGAAGTCGGCCTGGCCTACGGGGCGGATGCGCCTGTGCAGCGGATCACAGAAGAGCTTTTGAAACAGTTGCTGGAGGAAACAGACACTCGGACGCTGCGGCAATTCTTGATTCATACGTTTAACGGGCTCGGCAGCGAATCGGCTGATAAGATCATCAAAGCGGCGGAAATCGGAACGCGTGTTTCGCCGGGCAAGCTGAAGCCGAAGGACATCAAGCGGCTGTTGGATGCGATGCAGAACGTCAACATTGCCGAAGGGCAAACGATGAACGTGCTGCGGTACGCCAACCGCGTTCCGTTGCAATTCAAGCCAACGGATTGTGCGATCACGCAGTCGATCATGCAAACCAATTGGCGTAGCTACGGGCTGACGCAGTCTCGCGGTTCGCTCCCCAACGGCCCGGTCACGGTCATGGTTCACATAGCCAGCGTTTGGGTTCCTTACACGAGCGAATCCAAAGAAGCGGTCGCATCATACCCTCAGATTCAAAAAGAGCTTCGCCTGGCGCTACAATCGGTGGGGCGAAAGCTGGGAATGTATTTGCGGAAACGGCTGAAAGTTAAACAGCAAGGCGATCGGCGCAACGTGTTCCTGCGTTACCTAGGGGAGGTCGCCAAGGCGGTCAGTGATATCAACGATGCCGATCAGTCGAAGCTCTACGACCAACTGGTCGAGGTAGCGAAACGCCGCACATCGGACGCCGATGTGAAGCTCGACAAACATGGCCGCCCCGTGGATGATGAGGAACTCGAACTGGGCGAGAACGTCCTGATCGTTGATCCGGCGGAAATGGAAGAAGAGTTATTGTCGATGGTTGGAGCGGAGGTGACGGAAGAGTAACCTTTTCCTCGGTCCACCAGCCCGGTTCGAAGTCTTGGGCGAGCGAAGAGCAATCGCAATTCTACGGAATATCACTCGATGGCTAAAAAGAAGACACAGCGCAAAGCTCCCTCGGCGAGCAACGATAAGGTGAAGCTTTCGGCCCGCGACAAGCGAACCATCGGTGAACTGAAAGGCCTCGCCGATTCGGTGGTGGCCGCAGCCACACGAAAACGCGATCCTTACCTGGACATCCCATCCCGAACGCTCAGCAATGTTCGCTTCAACAAAAGCAAACGCATCATCGAAATGGGTAGGGGGACCAACCGGCGGCAGTTGTTTGACCTGTCTCAGGCCAAAGCCTATATGCGGACCATGCTGGTCGCCAAAGGCTGCAATCAGCTCATTCTGCAGGGCAAAAACAGCAGCATCCGGGGGTTGTACTACGCCCTGAAGGGAAAGATTAAGCCGACTAACGAACACACTTTCGACGAGCAGTCTGATTGCGACCCGATGATCGAAGACTTGGAAGTTTTGATCAACGGGCTGCGCGAAGAGTTGCACCTGTTCGCTGAAAAGAAAGGCGACATGGTCGGCAACGTTGTACTGAACGACAACGGCGATGAGATTGACTGCAGCCGGATGGGCAGCGGCGGGTACGGTATCCCATCGATTGTCGAACCAGAAGTGATTCAGTTCGACCGCAAGAAGACCACCGCGAAGTTTGTACTGCACGTTGAAAAAGGAACTGTTTGGCAACGATTCAATGAAGACAAGTTTTGGCGTGAGCACAACTGCATTCTCACGCACGGGGGCGGGCAGCCCAGCCGAGGTGTTAGGCGGCTACTTAACCGTCTGCACAATGAGCTAAAGCTGCCGATTTACTGCGTGCTGGATAACGATCCCTGGGGGTACTACATCTACAGCGTGATCAAACAGGGGTCGATCAACCTGGCATACGAATCGCGCCGCATGGCTGTGCCCGGGGCGAAGTTTCTGGGGCTGCGGGCGGGTGACTTCGAACGCTGCGGTCTTTCCGATAGCGTACAGATTGCCATGAACGACCATGATAGGAAACGGGCTCGCCAAATCGCCAAGTACCCCTGGTTCGAGCACAAAAAGCCCTGGCAAAAAGAGATTCAGAAGATGCTCGACAACGACTTCAAGCTGGAAGTCGAAGCGTTGATCAGCCGTGATATCAGCTACGTCACGGAAACCTACGTGCCCGAGCGCCTCGCCAGCCCAAAGGACTGGCTGGATTGAAGCCGGCGTTCTAATCCCTACCAGCGGCGCAAGCCTCTTCGATTGCGCATTCAAAGCTGAGGCGAATAAATTTCGCACGCGGTCTTTTGACCTCTGCCCGGTAGGTTCTATCCTTCCAGGGGGGAGCATCGTCGCGCCGCGAGGGTCGTCTTCCCTTTACTCCATGTACGGGGAGACGCAAAACATGTCGGCTGAGACGCAACTGTCGCCGGAAGAAGCTTCGCTCAAAGCGCAGCTTATGGAAATGATGCGGGAAACGAACGCCTTGTCCGCGCGCGCAGAATCGCCGGCACAACCATTGCCGAAAAAACAGGCGGCCGCACCTTCGCGTGGACCCACACCGCGTCCCGCGACCCCGGCGAACATCCAGTTTACAGAGAAGCCTACGCAACAATCCAGCGCCGCGACTCGCCCGGTGCGCGAGGCAGACACAGCCACGTCCGGCCCGTTTACCCCCTGGGAACCTGAGACGATTGAAGCCGCTGGCTTGACCGACAGCGAAGTCGAAGCCCTGATTCTCAAGTGCATGCTGACCTGCGGCAATATCACTGGGCGCCAGCTAACCGAGCAGCTTCGGCTTTCGTTTAACATTTTGCAGCGGCTGCTCGCGCAACTGAAACTCAACCGGCTGGTGGGTTACAAAGCCGACGCGGGCTTGAATGACTACCAGTACGAATTGACCGATCTCGGCAACGATCGCGCCCGACGCTATTCGCAGAACTGCACTTACTTTGGTGCTGCGCCCGTCTCGTTCGACGAGTATTGCGCTGCCATCGCGGCGCAAACAATGACCGCGAAGAAGCCAAGCCGCGCAGATTTGGAACGGGCGTTCGGCGAGTTGGTTCTGAGCGATGAGATGTTCAGCCAGCTCGGCCAGGCGTTGCACGCCGGCAAAGGGTTGTTCCTGTACGGTGCACCGGGTAACGGCAAGACGAGTATCGCCCAACGTGTGACAGCCGCATACGGAGAGACGATTTGGATTCCTCGTTGCGTGAGCGTCTTCGGAGAAATCATTCGCCTGTTCGACCCCAGCAACCATGAAGAAGTACCGCTCCCGCCATCGGCGGGGCTGGTCAATGATCGCCCGATCGATACGCGCTGGGTGCGAATCCGCCGCCCCACGATCGTCGTCGGGGGCGAACTAACGATGGATAGCCTGGAGATCAAGACGAATTCCCAAACCGGCGTTGGCGAAGCGCCTCTGCAAATGAAAAGCAACGGCGGCACGTTTGTCATCGACGACTTTGGCCGTCAACGCATGAGCACAGACGAATTGTTAAACCGTTGGATCGTACCGTTGGAATGCGGGTACGACTTCCTTGACCTCGCAAGCGGGCGAAAAATTCAAGTTCCGTTCGATCAGCTCATCGTCTTCTCAACGAACCTGGAGCCGGCTGACCTGGTGGACGAGGCATTCCTTCGCCGGATTCCATACAAGTTGGATGTGTTGGATCCGACGGATTCGCAATACCGAACTTTGCTTTGCTTGATGGCCAACAATCTGGGCATTCAATGCTCCACCGAAATGGCCGACTATCTGATTCAAACGCATTACACCAAGGCGTCCCGGCCGCTGCGGTTTTGCCACCCTCGCGATCTGCTGCGGCAGGTGTCAAATTTCTGCAGCTTCCATGAAATCGACCCCGTGGTCACGAAGGAAAACATCGACGCCGCCGTCAAGAATTACTTTGCCGCATTGGCGGTCGAGTAGCCAGAACCCTTAACCGTTGTCACGTTTCCACCATGACGATCAAGACCAGCGAAATTCAAGCGTTCGCCACGTTCCTAAGAGAAGAGTACAACGCCAAGCCGATGCTGCGTACCGGCGAGGACGGTGAGTTGCTGCGAGCGGTTTTCGGAGCAAACTTGCTGATCATCAGCATGTTCAAGGACGACAGCGCCGACGTTTGGTGTAGCGATGACTCGTGGCTGACCCAAATTTGGTCGCGCTGGTCGGAACACTGTGCACCGGTCGCGTAGCTGCGCCGCAAGAGCCATGGCGGGCCCTGGGCCATTGCACGGCGTCGACAGGCTATTCGCTACCAATAGTAGGCGTTGTTCACCGTCGCTTTGGCGGGCTCTCCACGCACGGTTGGAATGGACAAGTACACCAAGTCTCGCCCACGCATCTTTGCACTGGTCTCGTTCGCTTTCACAAGCCAATGCCGCGCCTTGGTTTGATCTCCCTGCCGATCCAGAACCATCGAACGAAATAAATAGCCGGCCGCCGCGGTGTCTTCCTCGGCAATTAACGCTTCGCAAACTCCGTCGGCTTCCGCGAACTGCTCAGCCGAGATGTGAGCTTGGGCGGAAATCAAATTCAGAGTGTTCCGCACTTTGGAAGTCTTCTGCGGGTGACGCCGAACGCCTTCCAGAATGCGGAGCGCCTTGTCGGGATTGCTGGTATGCACGAGCCAACGTGCCATCGCCAACTTTCGAACCGGATCATTGGGCTTATCGGCAACGAACTCCTCGAACACGAAATCCGCCAGCGAGTGCTTCATCTCCTCCCGGTAGAACTGTGCTGCGGTGAACACCAAATCGATGTAGTCGGGGAACTTCTTTCGCGTTAGCTCCAGGTACTTCCTCGCTTTTTCCTTGTCGCCCGCTGCCCAGAGGTAGTTGATCGTTGACCGCCAGGCTTGCGGGGCGAACTCGGTGTCTTTCAAGTGGCGCAGGTTCTCTTGCGAATCATCCCACCGCCCCGCTTCCAGCCGCGCTGCCAACAGGTCCAGGTGTACTCGGTCGCGGTAGCCGGGAATCCGATTGCGCCAGGCAGCATCGATCTCAGATACTTGATCATCGGGAACCAGCAAAGCCTGTAGGTGCGGGATCGCTTGCGGCCATTGTTTTTGGGCAAGGTGCACCTGAGACAACAAAGCATGAACTTCCAAGCTGCGCTGCAGTTTAGGTTCCGCGAGCGTGAGTTCTGCGTAAGCCGTCTCGTAATCCCCGTCGCGCAACGCGGCTTTCCCTCTTAACAGATAACTCCATCCCGAAAATTCTTCGTGGCCGTCCAGATGCCGCAGTTGTTCACGTGCCGCGTCGAACTGCCCTTGGTCCATGAAGATGCGGGCGGCGAGCAAGTGCATCGTTAACTTTCGTTCGGGTTGAGCCTCTTCTCCATCAAGCCCAGCGGCAATTCCATCTTTCAACACTTGCAGAGTGTCGGAAGACTTTCCTTGACGGTACAGAGAGATTGCCCGTTGTAGGTGATCTTTGGATTCCGGCTGAGCGCCGTCCCCGTCCGCCCCGCTGCCGCGTGACGAATTTAGCGCCGTTTGAGCCAACATGCTCATCCTCAGTTGCCGGATCCGGGCGTTCAGGTCGGCAGTTTCGCCGCTGACAAGTAGCGACTGCGAACGAGACGCGTACCTATCCGCTATCTGCTCGCTCAGGAGATTCTCTTCCTTGAGCGTTTCGCACGTCCGGACGATAACGTTGGAAGCATCCCGCCGCTCCGCTCCGCTACCCGCAACCGACTGGGCTGTCAGCAGTACTTGCAGCATGACTTCTCGATCTTGGTAAGCCAGCAGGCGTAATTGCTCGGCTTCCAGATCCGACGCGACTTCGAGCGCTTCGACCAGTACTGCTTCAATCTTGCCATCATCATCTTGAAGGGAGTAGTGCGAAAGCTTCAGCGCCAACTCGTGAAAGGGGTGCCGGGAAACGACACCGCTTGTCTCTTCAAACAGTCTTTCCGTGGCCCCGTCATCTTCTTCCAACACCGCCTGCCACGTTAACGCCAGGTGGGCGTCGCCGTTGGTTTTGTCCTCCGCGTAGATCGCTTCGGCGAGCGGTGCCGCCTTTGCGATGTCGCGGCGCTCCAAATAGGCTCGCAACAAGCGGCGTTGAACTTCCGTGTTATCGGGGTCAAGCTCCGAAGCGCGGGCGAGAAAGTCTAACGCAGCCGGCTGCGCCGCGTACCGGGCAGGTTGGCTATTGGCCCTTGCCTCTTCCAGAATGATCTGGCTGAGGCGCTCGTGCGCGTCGGCGTTCGTGGGGTGTTTCTTGATGAGTTTCGTAAGATAGAGCCGGGCGGATTCGTGGTCTCCTTGTTCAGCCGCCGCGTCTGCCTTTTTGAAATAGTACTCGGGGTACATCTTTCGCCACTGCAAATAGCCGAGCCAAACTGCTCCTGCGACCAGACCGACCAAGGCAACGCGCAGAAAGATTCTTGTTTTTGACATCTCGATCGTCCGGAATCGGCGGTTGAAAAGTCGCGTGCAAGACGGTAGGCCACAAGTGGACCTCAACACTCAATTATTTCAATCCAAGCCCCTAAGTGCAACGCAGTGGTGCGAGAGACGGCTGCGTTTGCCACAAGATTGTGCGCGGTTATCCGGTTATGAACGGCGGTATATCCGGTTTTTCCGCAATCACAGTACAAACCCCGCGCTACTGTTTCCGCTGTTCGGCTCGCGCTGTCCCGCCCGCTTTCGATCGGCCCGAGGCTTTGAGCTTGCCAAAGATCCAGATCAGGGCGAGCATCGGCAAAAGAATCAGGCCGTAGCGGTTGAACGCCGCGGCCACAACGGCGATGGTGATCGCCGCGATGCGAAAGAAACGCGACATACCTGAAAGTTGCGGCAAAGCCAGCCATAGAGCGCCCAACACCAACCCGATACGCCACGAAGAGTTGGCGACGTACTCGTTGACTTCCAAGTACATCAGCATCAAACCCAAAGCGATTAGCACTATTGCCAGAATGCCTAACAGGTGTCGACGCATGGCATGATGGGCGAGGGTACTTTTCGGACGGGCGTGTCTGACTTGGTAAACTTCGGTCAGATTCGATCCAATGAATCGACCCAGCGCGACAGGTGTTCGCGCTGCTGCCCGTCCAGCGGAGCTGGCTCGGGCGTTGGCGAAAGCACACTTACGGGAATCTTGTTCGTTCGCAGGGCCTCGACCGCCTGCTTGACTTGGGCTTTATGTTTCGACTTGTCGCTGGCTGAGACAAACACCGATAGTCGTTGGACCGGATCGCTGGTTGGCAGTGACGCCCGCGCCGGCGGCGCGGCATCGACCAACGCAATTCCGCGAACGGCGTCTGGATGTGCGGTAGCCACAATTGCTGCGAACGTCCCCCCGGCCTGATACCCGCCAACAACGACGCGATCGTCATCGATGTTGTACTTATCGATCACCTCGTCCATCGCCTTGCGGACGAACTCACTCTCGGTTGGCTGCCAGGCGTCAACGTTCGACGCTCGCGGGACCAGCACGATGGAGTTATGTTTCTCGCTCAGGCCGCCCCATGTTGGTTCGATTCGTTCTTTGTCGAATTCACCGGGCGCGTCGAGCCAAACGATCAGAGAGTGCGGTAAATCGGGTCGATATGAAGCGGGAACAAACGCGAACGCATCGTTCGCAATTTCGGGAACCTTGATTGGGACCAACCCTATAGCCGCCCCGGGCTGCGGACTTTCATCCAGCGAATGAGCGGCGGGAAGCGGATCAGGGATCTGCTCAGGAAGTGAACCTGGCTCGACGGCTACTCGCACCGCTTTGCCGTCTCGTTCCAGCTCGATAGCTAACGGGCCGGTTTTGCGATCGTGGGTGCCGACCATGTTTCGGAGCTGATCTGCGCTGTCAACATCCTGCTCCTGGCATCGCACAATCAAATCGCCCGCTTTTAATCCCGCTTCTTCAGCAGGGCTCTTCGGGTAGACATACCGAACGGCCACCCCTTTGCCGTTGCCGCCCCGCATGGGAAGCACACCGAGGAACGGCGTATCGTAGGCCGGAACGTCCCCGGCCAAAGTGACGCTGGTCTCGATGTTTTCGTCGCCGCGCTTTACTGTAATTGCGAGTTCCTCCCCAGCG
This sequence comes from uncultured Planctomycetaceae bacterium, assembly GCA_937967755.1. Lineage (GTDB taxonomy): Bacteria > Planctomycetota > Planctomycetia > Pirellulales > Pirellulaceae > CALBTA01. Next base: position 10,797 of record CALBTA010000013.1, read on the forward strand.
TACCGCGGGCCCAGGGCATGCTTTAACTGAGCCAGCCAACGAATCTTCTGCCCGGCAACTTCCACGATCACATCGTCTTTTTCGATGCCCGCCTTCGAAGCTGGTGAACCGGGCAGCACGGCGGCAACCTGGACCGGCTGTGACAGGTTGTCTTTTCCAGACAACGAAACCCCCAGCTTACCGGGGTGCAGGTCTTCTCCGCGTTTCATGGTATCTAAGTGCGGCAGCACTTCCGCCAGCGGAACGGCGAAGCCGATGCCCGAATCGTACCACTGGGCCCCCGCGAGCGCACCCTCGCCCTGCGGCGACATCGGCACGAGGATGCCTAGCACCTTTCCGTGCAAATCGATCAACGGGCCGCCATAGTTGCTTGGCGAAATCTTCGCGTCCGTTTGAATCGCCTTCCCCCAAATTCGATTGGTGGCACTGAGAATGCCAACGGAAACATTCGGTGTGTCGGAATCAAACGTCCGCCCCAACGCTATCGCCGTTTGGCCAATAGTCATTTCAGTGCGGGCAACAGGCTCGGCCGGCTGCAACTTTTCCTCGCTGTTCACCTTGAGCAACACCAGCATCCGGCTGTGGTCGCGGGCGATGACCTTCGCAGCAGCTCGTTTGCCGCTGGGCATGGTAACCAGAATGGAAGTTGGTTGCTGGGCGAAACTGTAAGCGCTGCACAAGACGTACCCATCTTCTCCAACGGCGATCCCTGTCGAAGGGCCGCTTCCAATGAGCACGTCGCCCACCTTCTCCAGCCCGCCGAAGGTTTCGATCCGCATTACGGAGGGCCCAGCCTCAGCCACGGCGGCGCGGACGGCATCGTTTAGCGCGCTATCCCCGTCATCAGCGGCCGATGCGACACTGGAAAGGGCGCTGGCTAACGCGAGCAGCGACAGAATGCAGAGCGGGTGCTTCATGTTTCCGGTTGTGTGCGCATTAGGGGTCGGCGGCGAGGGTGAATTCGATAAGCTCTTGCCCCCGCTGCACCGTGATTGTGATTTGCTCTGCCCGGTCGAGCATGCCAAGTTGCTCTCGCAAGATGCGGCAAGATTGGACAACGTGCTCACCCAGGAACAGCACAAGATCATCGGGCCGCACGCCAGCTTCTTCCGCGGGTGAACCAGCCTCGACATGGTCGACGAAGGGCGGCGTGCGGTCGAGCACATCAGGCACCAGCACGATGCCCAGCAAATTCAGGTTGAGCGGTTCCGCTGGCGGCATCGCTTCATCGGGCGGAGGAGGCAGCGTTCGGCCAGCGATGATATTGTCGATCGATGCGATGAGTTCCGCGGCGGGGATGGCATAGTTCAGCCAGGTGTTGTTTTGCGAATTTCGCAGTTCCTTTCCCAGCAGCCCGGCCAGGCGGCCGCGGCCGTCTGTCAGCGCTCCGCCGGGGGCACCGGGGTTGTTGGTCATCGCGTCAAGAACATAGACCGGGCCGCCGTACGTCGTCTTGAACACGCCGCGGCGGGCCATGAGATTCGATTTCGCGGCGACCACACCTTTCAAGACGCTGGTCGGTTCGTTGCCCGTGGCAACCCCGTACAAATTGCTGAACGCCAGCACGCGGTCGGCAATTTGTAGGTCGACGGCTTCGGTTAGCTCGAATGCAGGAAGATCACGGGCGTCGATCTTCAAGACGGCGATCTCGAGTCGCGGATCGTGCCCCACCAACTGGGCTTCGAACTTTCGCCCGTCATCGAGCGTGACAGTAACAAAATCGGTGTCCAGAACATAGCTCCAAACCGTTAGGACATGGCCGGTGTCGGAAATCAGCAAGCCGCTTTGATATGCTTCCAACCCGCGCAGCCCGCCAGCCCCGTAAATTTTTACGAGTTTCGGTTGCGTATCATCAATCACCTCGCGCAATGCTTGAGCAGCCGCCATTCGCTCGGTCGCGACGCACGCGAGAAGAACGAAGGCAAGTGACAGCCAGCCGGTTCTTGGAAGCGTTATCATCAGGCGTCCTTCTTTTGGGCGGCCGGAATCTCATAAGACTTGATGATCAATTCCGCAAAGGTGTCGTCTCCGTGCTGCACTCGCCACCGGTACGGGAGTTCACCGAACTCAGAATCGCGAAAGTCGCTGAAATATACCGTATAAGGTTCACCGTCCGGGTCGGGGAACACTTCCAAGCCGATCAGCTTGCCCGATTGCGCGTCGAACATGAAATGGGTTTCGGTGACGTCGTGAGTGCCAACTAGCACGTCGACAAGATTCGTCAAAGGTTCGCCCAACCCAGA
>CALBTA010000014.1 GCA_937967755.1 uncultured Planctomycetaceae bacterium
CCACCTGAGAAATTAAAGTCACCGCTGAGCAACATGCTGCTTTCGCCATTGCCCGAGGCGACCGTTTGGTTCGGCGTGGCGGTATCGCCGAAGGTCAACTCTCCGCCGGTCAGGTTGTATTGGGCCGCGGGAGCGACGGTCAGGTGCGTTCCCGTGCCGGCTTGCGTGACATTGTTCGTCCCGCCGTCGTGCTGGAACGTCGTGTCGTTGTTGACGAACACATTCGCGTTTTGCAGCGAACCGCTAGTCATGCGGAACGTGCCATCGTTCACCACCGTATCACCCGTGTAGGTATTGTGATTGGTGACGGTCATCGTGCCGTCGCCGATCTTCGTCACAGTGCTACCGGCCCCTTGCAGCACATCATTCACCGTGAGCACGCCACCGGTGACGTTGAACGTACGGTCGCCGTTCAAACTGGTGAAACCGTTGGACGAACCGGCGCCCAGGAAACTGGTACCACTGCTAACGACCGCCGCCGCGGGGGAAAGCGGACCGTCAAGCACCAGCGTACCCGTACCATCGACAGTGCCGGAAGTCAGCGTCAGTAGGCCGACAGTGTTGGTCGTTCCGCCACTTCGTCGCAACGTGGCGCTATTGACCGTGGTTACTGTTCCGGAAGGAAGGGCATCCGTAGCGTCCAATCGAAGCACGCCACCGATGACGTTCGTGTCTCCGGTGTAGCTGTTCGTATTCTCTAAAATCATCGTGCCCGAGTTGCTCTTGGTGAGATTGCCCGTGCCGGTGATCGTATCAAACACTTCCAGGGTGCCGCTCACATTGAACGTGCGGCTGGTTCCGCCGAAATCGGTGGTTCCATTGCTGCCCGATTGGCCCAGAAAGCTGTTGCCACTGCTGACGACGTTGCCGCCGAGGATGAGGGTACCGATATCGTTGACAACGCCATCATCCAATGTCAAAGTGCCAATGGTTTGCGTGAAGTTTGTGCGGTCTAGCGTTGCTGAATCTACCAACACATTGCTGCCGTTAGGAATCGCGGCGTTAACACCCATACGCAGCGTGCCGCCGGTGATGTTGGTATCTCCACCGTACAGATTCGCGGCATTGAGGTTCGCAGGACCTGCGTTGCCCTTGTTGAGATCGCCCGCACCGCTAATCACGTTGTTGACGTCCATGCTGCCGGAAGCATTGAGAGTCAGGTCAAACCCGGCGTTGTTAATCGTCCCGTTCAGATCCAATGGGCTGTTGGAAGTGATCGTTGCGTCCCCGGTCAACGTAATCGGGCCACCGTAGGTATTGCTGCCCGATTGGCTGCGCAGCGCGCCTCCGCTGCTGGGCCCGTCGCCGGTGATCTGGAGGGGTTCACTGGCGATGTTCACGCCACCCACGAGACGCAATTGAGCGTCGGTGCTCGTAACTTCTGTTCCGGCAGCCGCGGATCCCAAGGCACCATCCTTCTCGGCTTGCAGAATACCATTGCTGATGGTCGTTGTTCCCGTGTAGTCATTCGCATTAGGCCCACCCAGCCTCAGCGTTCCAGAGGTGTTTTTCGTCACCGTGCCGTCGCCAGAGATGATGCCGTCGAACGCGCCTGCAGCGCTGCCGCCGACGATAAGATTTCCTTTGCCGTTGCCTTCAGAATTGAGCTCAATCACGTCACCATCGCTGCCTTGCAACGTAGTAATCGTGACGTCGTCGTTCATCGGTGCCCCTTGCTCGTCAGCAACCAAATTCAAGATCACATCACCTGCATTGGTTGCATCAAGATCGACCAGCGTATAAGGCGTCGCGTTGCCGTTTAGTGTCAACGGGCCGTTGAATGTAACCACCTGCGAGCCAAACGCCGCGCCGGTGGTCGAGAACGCATCGACGCCAACGTACGCCGCTTCAACCGCGCCCGTCTCTTGGTTTCCGTCGACGGCCATCGGCGAAGTGAATTGATCGTCCACGTACAGTGCCGATGCCATGCGGTCGTTCGCGACCAGCACGACGTCGTTCAAAAAGCCGTCCGCACCACCTTGTTGGTTCTCTCCGTTGTAGAAGATCACCAGTCCAACGCCGTTGATTGAGGTGACGGTCGTTCCCGCCGGGGCGTTACTGAATTCTCCCAGCGTGCCGCCTACCGCGTCGCTGCCATCGTTGTTGATAATTGTGAAAACCGTTCCGTTGGTCGGCGCGAAAGAACCGGTTGGCCCGAACGCCGTCACGCTCAACGTGGAAGTCGCGTTGAGGTCGACAGTGCCTGTCACGTTGATCTGGCTGTGATCGGTGCCGGCCACCGTCGGGCCGCTTCCGCTGAACGAACCCAGAATCTCAATTGCCAGGTTGCCGTTCTCTGCGTAATTGCCGGAATTGATTAACCCCGGCGAAAAACCGGGCTTCAGCGTGCCGTTGTTGGTTAGCGCGCCGACAGTGCCATTGCCGGTGAGCGTCCCCAGCGCACCGATCGTCACGTCGCTGTTGGAAAGCAGCGTATTGTTGAGTTGCAGCGTGCCATCCGCAACCAGCGTGTTGCCCATAAACAGGTTGTGATTTCCGCTAAGGGCCAACGTACCGTCACCCGCTTTGGTAAACGACCCGCTGCCGATAATGGATCCCGCCCCGGCGGCATCGGTCCAAGTGACGGTAGTACTTGCTTGTGTGATATCGATCGTTGCTCCGCCTGAATTCACCGTGAACGCGCGGTTGATGCCGCCGACAGTGCCGCCGGTGTACTCGAGCGTTCCGCCGTCAAAAGTTAAGAACGGGGCCGTGCCGAATGCAGCGCCCAACTGGCCGATGGTGTTGCCGGGGGTAAGCTGCGATACGCTTAGCGTGCCGCCGTTGATGTTGACCCCGCCCCGAAAGCGGTTGCCACTGTTGGTCAGCGTGAACTTTTCATTGCCAATCTTGGTGAGCGCTAAGAAGTTGTTGTTTTGACCAATTGCACCCAACGTTCCGACGAATGTGCTGGCGGTATCCCCAGCTCCCACGCGCAGCGTTTGCAGATTATTGTTGCTGGTGGGAACCCAGACGGAACCGCTACCGCTCAATCCGGCGATCGTCTCGGTCCCGCCGCCTGGTGTATCCAACCGCAGGTTGCCGTTGTTGGTGATGCTGGCGGTATCGGGAATGACTTCGCTGTTCAGCGTCCGCAGGAACGTACCAGCGTTGATTGTCACGTTTCCTGCGAAGTTGTTCGCCGTGTTCGAAAGGGACAGGCCAGGCGTGCCGCCGCCGGACGAAAGCGTAAACCCGCCCGCGCCGCTGATTTGTCCACTCAATTCGCGGTAGTGGTGATTGGGCGAGATTTGATTCGCCGTGTTGTTCAAGATAATCGCGTTGGTCAAATCCACATTGGTCTGCAGGCGCCCGCCGTTAAGGGTCACGGATCCAGAACCCAATGCGCTGGCGTTCTGAGCGTACAAAGTCCCCTGTGTAATCGTCGTTCCGCCGGTGTAGCTGTTCGCTCCGCTGAGAATCTGCGTGCCAGCGCCGATCTTCTCCAAGGTGAACTGATTTCCCGTTCCGGCGTTTGATATCGTTCCGGAGAAAGAACCGCTGCCGCCGTTGGCTCCGATTGTTAGCCCGGCGGTGCTGGCGCTGATGCCGCCGATGCGGACGGTTCCGCCACCGCTGGTGCCGTCGTTCAAAGCGTCAATGCGAATGGAGGTCGCTTCGCCTTGAAAAGTTGCCCCGCTGTTGACTTGCATATCGGCGAGGTTGCTGGACCAATTGCCGGGGCTTGCCGCCCCATAATCGAAAGTGCCTGCTTGGATGTCGATCAAACCGGAACCGCCAAAGTTCATTGATGAACTGACGGAGAACACCGCGTAGGTCCCGGCCCCAGTCTTGCGGAAAGTGCCGCCGCCCGAGAGGTTCGTGGACTGGGAGTTTCGGGTGCCCGACGTGACGTTGAATTCCAGCGTTGCGCCCGCAGCGATCGGACCGTAAACACGGTTATTGGTGATCGCGCCTTTGCGAAGTTCCAACGTACCACCGCTAACGGTGTACGTTCCGCTATGGGTGTTGTTGCCATCGATTGTCGCGGTACCAGCGCCGCTCTTGATGATGTTTCCGCCGCCGGCAAACTTGGTGCCGCCGACGGTAAACGACTGGCCGCCGTTCACATTCCAGGTTTGGTCCGCTCCGACGTTGAAGCTTTGGATAATCAAACTTCGAGTGGCAGTCGACATATCCAACCCGCCCGTGCCAAGCTCGATATGGTTATTCGCGGTGGTGTTGTTGATATTGATCGTCGTCGGCCCCGTGGTAACTTCCAGACCCAGATAAGACAGGGCCGCTCCCGTTCCGAGGGTTCCAGCCTGCGTGTAAGTGCCGTTGAAGACAGCGGTATCGATGCTCGTCGGGGCAACACCACCCACCCACGAACCACCGCTGACTAAGGAAGTCGTGTTGTCCGCCTTGACGATGTCGGCGGCGCTGGCGGAGCCAGGCAACCCAACAGCGCAGACAACGACCGCAAACATCGGAACGAAATACACAAGTCGCCTGTTCATTTGAAAATGCCGATCACAAGATTTACCAACGGGGCGGGCGCACGAAGAATGCCGCGGCAGCTTTAGCCCATTGCCCAAGTTTGGATAATCTGCCCATTATGATGTTCCAAACCAACATTCGCCAGCATTTGGTTAGGGGATTTCGGCCGGGAATTCTGGTATCAATTCGCGCCGATGGGTTGTGCGGGTGAGCACGGTTTGTGGGAGACCCGAGGGAGTCTCGGCGTCCCCGCCGCCGGCATTCGGAGCGAACATTCACCAGAACGGCTGAGGAATCCGTCCCGAGGGTTTTCGGATAGGTTCTTTATCCAGCGCGAGCCGCACTGCGAAACGGAGAAGGCAAGCCGCAGCGGAATTCAGCCTCCCCCGCATTGGGTAGCTACACGCTGAGATGGGCCGGCCCTTGCCTGTCGAAATGGAAGAAAACCGGCATCTAAGAGCGGCAGATTTCGTTCCCGATAGCGGCGGAAATTTTTTCTGAAAATTTCCAAAACGTGGGAACAAAAGGCTTGACCATGTAGTCTATATGTGTATACTAGTGTATATATGTTTTACAGCCGCGATAGGAAGGGTGGGCCATGATGTTCCGCTTTGACACGAGACCGTGTATTGATCGATGCGCTGGTGTCGTTTCCGCCGATGCAGTTGGAATTGGTCAGGATTCGAAGCTATTAGAACAAGAGCGGCTATCCAATAACCAGCGGGAAACCCAAAACATTCAGCACGCCCCTCGATATCCCGGAACCCTGCTGAATTTCAGGCGTGGAAATCGCAGTGTTCCTCGGGAGAGAGACAAATTGCGAGGAGAACTTTCAGCACGCCGCGACGACCATGGTGAAATTGGCCGGTTGCGGGAAGTTGTTACGCGGCTGGGGTTTGCGATAAAGATTCCCATGCGGAATTCAGCGAAGGTGCTGAATGCCGTTCACACCGGTTGTGCAACACGCCTGTTGCACGAAAGGGGGAGGTTTTGCAACGAAAAATGGGACCCTGGAGTCCGGCCTTCTGTTGCAAAACCAGCGAGGTTTTGCAACGGCCGTGTTGCATAACTCAGGATCGGGTTCGCCCTCGCGGCGCGGTGATTGAAACTGCCGAACAGTTTAACGCTGCAGGCCGCGGCGATCATAGATGGATCGACCTTGGGGTTGTTGTCGGATGGCGGTCGCGGCGGCTGGTTGCTGTGGGACGGCTTGCAACACTTGCGGTTGCACTTGTTGCGGCGGTTGCTGACGGGCGGAGGATTGCAGCGGAGCGGTTTGGGCGGGCGGGTTGACGGCTACCGGAATGTTGTGCCCCAATCCGCGTGAGCGCCGGTTTCGGCTGCGCCAACGCAGGCCGTTGTTGTTGTCGGCCAGCGTTGTCGTCGGGCCGACCGGAACCAGTTCGTCAGCGCCTTGGGCGTCAGGCGATTGGCCGCGAACCGTTGCTCCGCCCCCTTGAGCGCTGGCGATGGCTTCGGCCGAAGCCCTGCCGGCTTGGATCGGCGGCGAACCTTGCCCGACCCAGGCGACCCACTTGACTTGCAGATCGGACAAATCGCGGTAGCCGTAAAACTTCCGCGTGGCGGCGGGCCAGTTGTTGGTCTTCAAACCTTCGGCCACATAGTTGACGAAGTGCGGTTTGCCGCCTTGTTGGATCAAATACCGGGTGACCGAGTAACCTTGGGCGTACAGCGGCAACACGTCCGGCGGATACTCTTTCATAGCAAACATCTTGTTGAATGCGATGCCGCGGTTGGTTTGCAAAAAGCGAACCAGGTTTTTCTGTTGCTTCGCTTTCTCGCTGGCATGCTCAACAGTCGTACAGGCACCTTCGTCGGCCCAGCGGGGAAGCGGTTGGCCGAAGTGCGTGGCAAAAATCGTATGGGTGACTTCATGAGGCAATACACTATCCATAATCCGTTGGTAGCTTCCTTGCACCGACATCCGCCAACCGAACGGGCGGCCGCGGTCGAACATGAAGCTGGTCGCGCCGCCGGCACCCATGTTCGGGCCGACTTGCACGGTGATCGGACAAGGTTGCGACCAGTCGGGCAGCTCGCGCCCGAGCCATTCGATGGCCAGGTCGCGGCGGAAGACCTCCGCCTGTTCGCAAACGTTCTTGGCGATCTCGGCGGTGGGTGCGGTGACGACGAAGTGCCGGGTGCGATAACTGGCCGCTTGCGCGTTCAGCGCTGCGAAGAGGCAAACCGCGATAGCGAGCGCGGCGGTCTGCGCGGGGCGATTGGTGCGAGCTTCCATGCTCTGGTTCTCCCTAGTTGGGTCGGCTTACGCGGCTGCCTCTTGCAGCCGCGCCGGCGATGTCGGTTCGCCGATATCTATTGCGAAGGAACGGCTATGCAATTGGCGAGCCAAAGCGTCGCGTCCCCGCGCGTTAGCTTTACAACGAAGGCGGCCGGAAGTCGTGCGGCTGCGAGGATTTGCGGAGTGCGGGAAGCTCCTGCAAATTTTTTCGCTGCCCGATTCGCAGCCAACTCAAGCGGGCAAATCTTGGCCGCCGACGTTGTAAAGTTTGCACAGCGTAACCGCGGGGC
>CALBTA010000015.1 GCA_937967755.1 uncultured Planctomycetaceae bacterium
AGAACCTCGCCAGCCTCGAACGAATCAGCGACCGCTGCCAGGCTTTGCAAGACAAAGGCCAACTGCCGTTTCGCATCTTTGCCCAGTCGGGCGAAGACGAAATTGACCTCGTTCACGCCAAAGCCGAAGAGTCACCGTCTGTCGAGAAGCAATCGCCGCCGGATGAGAGTATCGGCGCGCCGATCGACGCCAACATTGGTGAGCCAGTTGAAGACTAGGAGGCCGACCTACTTCTTAATGCCGCTTCGCCACGACAATCGTAGCACTCGCGTGAGCGCTGCCCACATGCTCGCGCCAAAGTTCCAGCACTTGCTCGGCGATGCATTCGGCGCCGGCATCGAGATGTTGTTGAACGCAATCGGCGATGACCGCTTCGCCTAGTTGCTCGCCCTGGCGGTTGAGCGCTTTGCGGACGGCATCGCTAACCAGGACGACCGCTTCGCCTGCCGCCATCGCATGCCGGGCCGCGGAGTAGCGGGCGTCGGGGTCGCTGGCCAGCGCCGGCGCACCTTGGCTCACGGCGGTCGGGCGAGTGGGCCGTACGATTAACGCGCCCAGCGGGCCGGCGGAGCAGAACGCCATTTCGTCTTCGCCCGCTGGCAAGTTCACGACCGCCAACGAACCTTGGCAAGCGCCGGTCGTGCTCGTCCAGGCGACTTCGGCGACGCGCTCGACACATTGCTGCACGCTGACCTCGGCGAGCAGCATCGACTTCGCAGCCCCGCGAACCAGTTCGCTGGTCATGGCCGCGTCAGCGCCCGCGCCGGCGAAACTTCCCAGCGCCACGGTCAGGCCGCCATCTTCGCGCATCGTCCAATCGTAAAAGTCGGCTCCGCCGGAGGGCGAAGTTTTAAGGGCCGCCGCAACTTCCCATTGGTCCGTCGCGATCGGGCCGGCGGGCAACTGGGTTTCTTGATGTTGGCGAAGCGCAGCGCCGTCGCGGTCGCCGCTTTGCCCCGCCGCGGAAGCCAGCAAAACTTCGCGTTCCAATTCGGCGACGATCCGGCCGGCGATGATTTCGGCGATGCCGGTTTGCGATTCGGTGAAATCTCTCGCGGCGCTGGAGAAAAACCACAGCGTGCCCAGCGGCGTGGTCGAACTGGCAACCGGCACACACAACGCCGCCGCGAAGTCTTCGGGCACGTTCCAGTGCGGCAGCAGCGCGGCGTCTTCAATCGCTACCGCGTGGCCTGTCAGCGCTTCCAGGTCGGCCACCGCGCCCCGCAACGGGCGGGCCTCGGCCAGCAACCGGTCGGCCGGTAAGCCCCAGGCGCTGCGAAGTTTCAATTCGTTCGTAGCGTCGTCTAATAGGTACAGCGCCGCCGCCTGGGTGCCAATCGCTTCCGCTCCGCCGCGCAGCACAGCCTGCAACCGCTGGGCCAGGTGCGCCGGGTCGTCGGGCGTTGCGATTAGCGGAATGCCGGTCGCCAATTCCGCTTCGCGCTCGATCAAGGCTTCCTTCGTGCGGTGGTATTCGCCGACCAGATCAGCAATCGAATCGACCAAATCGCACAGCGGCAACAGTTCGTTTTGGATGTCGTCGGTACTCTTGCCCGGCGAACGGCGAATCGCCAGGTGCGTTGGTTCTTCGACGTCGGGCGAAAGCGTTCGCGCCCACAGCACATCGGGCGACTGGAGCGGCGCGGATCCCTTCCCTTGGCGAAGTGACCACCCGGTGGCGCTGCGGAATGACTGGCACAGGCGGTCCAACGCGTCATAGCTGACACAAGGAATTTCGGCGGCCGCCGCCGGCTCTTCAACGTGCAGGCGAAGGTACGGAGGAGTTTGCTGGGTCACGGCAGGAGGCATCAAAATCGGGCGACGACAAACGGGCAACGCCTCCTTACCCACGATCGCGCTATCGCACAATCCACCCGCCTCCATGACCGGCTAAGAACACCATCGGCCGAAAGCTATCCCCTTCACAAAGCGCGTGCCGCTGGTAGGGGTTACGTCGGTCGCATGTGTTATGGATGGTTCGCGGCGCGCCATCTCATTGACGAAATCCTCGCCGCATTCGCATGCTGTAAAGTAGGTGTCGGCCATCGAACTGAGTAGTACAGGCCGACACTCTTTAACCCGTCTCAATAGTTTATGAAAATCCTCTTTGGCATTGTTTGCTTCTGCTCGGCGGTTGTGTTCTTGCTGCCGATTGGATTCTGGATGTTTCTGCACTCGTACTACGGCTGGGTGCCGGAGGAAGCGACGCTGCTGGGCATGGATCTGCGGATGGTGCTGATCAGCATCTCCGGCTTCGCGCTGCTGGCCTTCTTCGTCAGTTTGGGGCTGCTGATCAAAGAATTGTTGACCGGGGGTAACAGGTCGGGCGAATAGCCGAGTCACGGGCGAAAACGGAACTGAGAACGTTCATCGCTCGCTTGGGGCTGTAGCCCGATGGTTTCTGTTTGCGGAAGGCTGTTCGTTTGGTTATCAATAAAATGCCCATCCTTGCCAATCTGCGAAGCAACCCGCTGGGGTTTCAAGTCCCGCGAAAACGAAAGTCCCGGTCCGTTCCACTTTACATCACCCTCTCCATTTCCCCTGGTGAGATATTGGTCCAATCTCATGAACATCTCCCACGCATCGGTATTTGAGAGAGCAATCTACGTTGCCGTCGGCGTTTCGCTGTTGGCTTGTTGCGCGGGTGCGGATTTTGGAAGGGACGGCACCGTTGGTGTTCGCATGCGCGACGGTGTGGAAGTGCGAACACGCTTCAGAACGCCGCCAGGCGATGGCCCCTGGCCCGTCGTGTTTAAGAAAAGTTACGGCAGCAACATGGGTGGTACCAGCGCTTATCTGGGCGCTGGTTACGCGGTGGTGGCGCAGGGTTCCCGCCGCGGCGAAGACCCGCATGGGATCTAGGGCGATACGAGATTTTTTGCGGAACATGTCGATGAATACGACAAGATTGAATTGTTCGACAGAGACACTTTTAC
>CALBTA010000016.1 GCA_937967755.1 uncultured Planctomycetaceae bacterium
TGCTGATCCGTTCGCAGGCGGCGGAGCCGATCCCTTCGCCGGAGGCGGTGATCCCGACGACGGTGCCGGTGAGGTCGATCCGTTTGGTGGAGGAGACGATCCATTCGGCGGCGGTGCTGACCCCTTCGGCGGAGGCGATGCAGGCGGCGACCCGCCCATGCCCGAAGAAGACCCCTTCGCCGGCGGCGACGACCCGTTTGGGTAATCTGTTCCCACTCGTTTCCACGCTCCGCGTGGGAACGAGTTGACATTTTTTCCTACACCTTCCGCATGAACAACAACGTCCGCTGCGAATTCGCAATCGCAACTTCCTCGCGGATTTCAAACCGCTTCGCAAATGCCGCTTTGCACTGCGCAAGCGTCAGGTCTTGAAACAGATCAACGCGGAATTTCATCAGCCGCTGGAACATTTCATCTTCCGGCGGAACGAACTCTAGCACCAGATCGCGCTCGGTCAGGCTGTGCAGCAGATCGCACACGCCGGCCAGCGGCATGTTGGCCGAAACCAGCAAGTGGTGCATCAATGCCAACGCCAACACGCAATCCGCCTTCGCCCGCTGCGCGAACGCCGGGCGTTCCAGATTCATGAACCCAATCGCCGGGCTGGGGTTCGCCAGGTCGAGAACGACGGGCGTAATGTTGGCCGGGCGGTCTTTCAGCCCGCGGTACAGCATCTCAATCGCGTCGTGATCGGCGTCAGCGGCCAACACTTCAGCACCGCATTCCGCCGCCAGGCGGCTGTACTCGCCCGTGTTGCAGCCCAGATCGAGCACCTGGCGAGGGTTGGATTGCATCAGGAACTTGCAGACCGCGCCCTTTTTCGCCAGTTCCGCTTCACCATCATAGTTGCAGATGTTCGTGTAGTCGGTCCACACTCCGCTCGGCCGGTAACTGTCGGCCAGCTTGCGGAGTTTGCGTCGCATCCGCTGCAGATTCAACACCTGAGCCCGCGTGTTGTCGGCAGGCTTTTCCAACGTCTCCCGCTGCGCTCGCCGCCCCTTCTCCGCCCAGCGGTGCAGCCATAACGGCATCGTTACGTCGAGGAATAACCCCGGTCGCAGTTTTTGCCACCAGGAAAACGCGCGGCCGACCGATTCAATGTCCCGCCCGTTGATCTTTCCCAGGAAGTCCGAATGCAAATCCCAATGCTGGTACCGGTTAAGCAGCAGCGGGTAGAGGAACATCTGCAGGAACTGCCCGTAGGCGAACCAGACATCCTGGCGCTGCGGCCTCTCGATCGAAGCGACGTCGATCATTTGCGGGCGGCCTTCGACGAATTGAATGTTGTAAGCCGTGGCGTCCTTCAGGGCGCAACCGTCTTTCAGCAGTTCCAGTTGCAAGTCAATCGTGTGAATGCCGGCGTCGGCCAGCATCGAGACCGACCACTCGTACGGGTAGGTGATGGTCGGTATCACCTCGTGTTCCAGGAAGTGATCCACGCCGGGGCAGTCATCGCGAAGTTCATCCAGCAGTTCACCCAGTTTGACGAACTGCGTATCGACGATCAGCCGGCGGGCGACCAAATCGTCGAATCGCCCGCTGTCGGCCAACCCCTCAAGAACGCCCTGGCATGTTTCATCCACGGCGCGAAAAACCCGGCCTTCGCGGAAGAAGACAAAACCCGACGGATCGCGGAACGAACCTGCCACGCGTTGAATCGGCATCGCTTAATTCTCCCGCGTCTGCGCGCCGTCGCCCGCGGCGGCGTCAGCCGATTTTGCTTTGCCGCACAGCAATCGGACGCAGGCCCATATGGAACGGCGGAAATACGCCGCCGCGCCGGCGATGCCTGCGATGATCAACTGCAAAACAATCGCGCCCGACATCGGGTCGATATAGGCGAGGGTGGGTAGCATGTTCATGGAGGTCTCTGGGCGATTGGATGTCGCGTTTCGTTTGGTTCGTTAGGGCTGGTTCAGCGTGACGCGCTGCTCCTCGCGGTTTTCACTGCTGGGTGTTTCCGCGGGCAACTTTAGAACTTCCGGCCGAATCGGCTGTCGCGCTGCTTCGGTCACGTCGACAAACTGGTACGCGTCGGTCTCGAAAAAACTGCGGTCGGGCTGCAACCGAATGTCGGTCGCGAAGTAGTGATTCAAAATCAGGGCGAACGTATTCACCGGCGTCATCTCCGGATAGAACGGCCCGTTATGGTCTTTCGGCAGGCGAATGGCGTTGAGGATGCCCATCGCCTCAGTCAAATCTGTCTTCGTGGGATCATCAAAGTTCATTCGCGAGCGCGGGCCGTGATCCCCTTGCAGCACGATCACCGCCTCGCGATCGCCGGCGAGAATGTTGTCGATGGTGTTCAGCAATCGCTGGTTCAAGTACGCCAGTTGCGCGGCGTAACTTTCGCGGTACAACTGGCGGTCGCCGTGGTGGCAAGACAAGAACCCCATGCCGTCGGCGACCAGGTATTGCCCGTGGATGTCGACCGCCGCCCCTTCGGCATCGAACACGAACGGCGGGTGCGGCGACATCAAGTGCGACAACACGAACGAAGGCTGCTCGGCATCGCCGGCCGCCGCGGGCAACGCTGCCAGCGTGGCGGTCAACCGCCGGCGGTGAAAATCTGCCGGGCGCGGAACGTCGCGGGGAAGCAGTTCCACCAAGGTCGGAACTGCCGTGGTGTGCAGCAGCACGTCTTGAAAAATGCTCAAACCCGGGGCCGGGGAAACAAAGCGGTCGAACTGGCGGCACTCGGTATCGGCTTTGCCCGAGGCGATCGAGACCGTGCGGTAGCCTCGTTGCGATAGGAAACGCGAAACGGCGTTATCCTGAATCATCTGCCGCACCGGCGCTCGCGTGCGAAACCGCTCCAAGCCCGCTTCGGGCAAATGCGTCATGTTCAACGACGACGCCAGCGATAACTCGGTCAGGTGATAGTTCGCCCGACTTTGATCGGCGATGTAAAACTCGCGCTCGCGGAGGTCGTTTAGGAACTGGCCGTTGTCGTGGTCGTACAGTTCCGCCAGTACGTCTTTGCGGCCATAGGCATCGACGACGATGTAGTAAATATCAGGCAATTCGGCGCCTTCGGCGATGGGCGATTCGCCTGCGGGTATGGAAGGAAGCATCACGGCGACGGGCGATTGTTCAAGCTGTTGCCGGTCGTGCCAGATCGCAGCGCCGATTTGGTACCCCTGCATTCCAACCAGCGCCAGCGACGCAAAGCCGGCAAACGTCGCCGCGCCTTGCAGCCACCGCTCGTGCCGCAGCCGCCAGCAAAGCCAAATCAGCAGCAGGAAACCGAACGACCAGGCCGCCAGGAATTGCGTCGCGGGCAGCAGATGCTGCATTCGCAATTGCACATATCCGTACAGACCAAGCCAGGCGATGACCGCACATACGATCAGTTCGCGGGCAGGCGATTTCCAAACCAGTAGCGCAGCAACCAGATGAATCGCCAGCACAGCCGCCAGCGCGGCGCCCCAGGTAACCGCCAGCGCCGAAAGCGGCGGGTAGTGCAACGGATCGCCCGCGAGAATGCCCACCACCAACCCGCTCGTCAGCAGGTAAGGCAGCAGCACGAAACCCCAGGACGCCTTGCGCGGGGGTTCGTTTTGAGCGTCATTTCCTGCCGCGAATTCCATTGCCGAAGCCTGCTTTACGATTGAATTTTAAAACGAAGTTGTGAATCGAGTCTGGCCGCTAAATTCGGCACAAGATTCTCAAACCGATGCAGGGCTTGCGCGCTGTGGGCCGCGAAAACATAGCTTTCAGAATGTCGAATGTCGAATGTCGAATGTCGAACAAGGAATGCCGAACCTCGAAGGGGCGTTCAGCGGGATGAATTCATCATTCGAAGTTCCTTGTTCGACATTCGTCATGCAAAGGCAGACCGACAGTTCTCTCCCAGCGGGAGAGGGAGACATCCGCCAACAGCGATCGGCTGAGTACGACTCCCAGCGTTACAACCGCTAGAAGCGGCAGATAGTGCAGCAGCACGTTGAGCAGCGGCAGCGCGGCCAACGCAGGCGGCGTGCCGGTTCCGGCCATGCCGATCATCAGCAGCGCAGCGCCGACAACCATCTTTGGCAGCAGGGTCTTGGTGTCACGAACCGACAGTGCCGCGATCACACCCGGAAAAACGAGCATCACCAGGTAGTGCCCCCACATCGTCGCGCTGCCTGCGAGCATGGCGAGCGTGAGCAAGCTGAATTGCTGCTGGCGATTCTGCTTCCCGAAGAGGCAAACGGTATATGCCGCCGCGATTAGCCCTAACCCGGCGAGCAATCCAACTCTGTGGCTGGCGATGCCCGCTGATTCCGGCGGAGCAAAGTCGTACCAGGCGTGCGTCAGGTTGCCCAACAGCGAAGGTAGGCCGAAGTTAAACGTGCGGTTGACCGCGTTGGACGTCACCACGTCCAACCCACGATGCAGGAATTCGCCCCACAGTTGCGGGCCGGTGACGCTGATCATCAGCAAACAACCGGCCGAAACCCATGCTGCGCGGCGTAGCTTTGCGCCGACCGGCTCGTCGGTCTGCCACAGAAACCACGGCAACAGCACCAGCGGAAATAACTTGATCAACCCGGCGGCGGCGATCAGCGTACAGGCCGCGTGATGCCTGCCGCGCAGGTTCAACGCCAGTGCGCCGACGATCATCGCTCCCAACAGCATCTGCACTTGTGAGTGGTAAATGTGCCAGTAGACCGGGTTGGAAAAGACCACGGCCGCTGCAATGGCCAGCATCACCTCCGGGCGAAGCCGCAAGCGGCATAGTTTCCAAACCATCGCCAACATGGCAGCCATTGCCGCCAGTTGAACGAATTGCCACAGCAGGCAAGCAGCCAGCGGCGGCAACGCGGCCAGCGGAGCGAACAGCCACAACAGCGGCGGCGGGTTGGTAGCGTGCGGAATCCGCTCGTCGAATTCAAACCCGAACTGTTGGTACCGATCCGCAAGCGAAACCGCGTAGGGGTTCTCACCTTCAAGCAGCGCCCGGCTGGAAACGTAGTAATGGGCAAAATCGTTACGACCGGCGGACTGCGGAAGAAGCATCACCAGCCGCGCAATGCCAAACGCCAACGCGGTTATCGCCAGGTAGGTCAGATGTTTGTGTTTGAGTTGCGGCATGGATTTGTGGCAAGTCAACGAGGCCAGTTCCCAATCATACGCCGCAATAAAGTGACTGTACGCCAGCCGGCCTGTCGATTTGCTTTCGCGCGTCTTATTCGCTGGGTAGTTGGAGGTGGTGGGCATGGGTATATTGCTGAGGCGAGGCGAGAAATTGACTTCGCCAACAGGTACTCGCCTTCAGTTGCGTCTGATTCCGCCAAGCTCGAAGCCCATGCTCATCCCCTACAACACTGATGCACCGATTTATCATTGGCCGTTCGCCACGGTGGGGATGATCTTCGTGAATTTCGTCGTGTTCGTGCTTTGCACGCAGCACCATGCGGCGTTGGTGAAGAAGTATGAGCAACAGCAGGAAGAGATGTCACCAGAGGAATTGCTTGAAAGTGAGTTCGGGCTTACGTCGTACTACGACCCTTGGGCCGAGACGATCGACCCGTACATTCTGCACTACGGCACGATCCGCCCTTGGGAATGGGTCACGTCAAATTTCATCCACGGCGACTTTCTGCATTTGCTAGGCAACATGGCAGTGCTGTGGGGTCTGGGGCTAATCGTCGAAGGCAAGGTCGGCTGGTGGCGTTTCATGCTGATCTATTTCGGCATCGGCATCACACAGTGTGCGATGGAACAGACGCTGACCTATTTCATCTTCGACGGCGGGTCGTTTGGGGCCAGCGCGATCGTGTTCGGCCTGGTAGCGATGGCCTTGATCTGGGCGCCGCGGAACGATCTAAGCTGCATCGTCTTCTTCGGTTACGTGTGGGCGATGGACATCGGCGTGATGGTGTATTCGGCGATTGTGCTGACGATTGAAGTGGTGCTGATGATACTTTCCACTGCCGGCGGCTCGTTCGGGATCACGTCCGCCGTGTTGCACTTGATGGGCGCCGTCGTTGGCGCGGCCGTGGCGCTGGCGATGCTGAAACTGAACTGGGTCGATTGCGAAGGGTTCGATCTGCTGGCAGTCATGACTGGCCGCGAAGGCAAGCAGCGGCGGCCATCGCGGCATGAGGAAGAAGAAAAACTAACGCCTGAGCAACTTGCCCAGCAGCGGGAAATGTCGCTGAACCAAATTCGCCACCTGATTGCCGAGGGCCAGCCGCAACTTGCCAACCCAGCGAACCATCGAATGCGTAGCCAACACCCCGACTGGCACTTGCCTGCCGGCGATTTCCTAAAACTGATCGCGGCCTTCCACAAGCAAAAGCTGTGGGTCGATTCGCTTCCGCTGATGATTTCTTACCTGAAGAACTACGACCAGCGGATTCCGCAAGTTCGGCTGCAATTGGCCGAGATCCTCATCGACCAAGAGGACCGCCCAACGCAAGCCCTCGCGGTGA
>CALBTA010000017.1 GCA_937967755.1 uncultured Planctomycetaceae bacterium
CGAACGATCAAACAATCCGGAATCGCCGGCAGAATTTGCCAGGGCGACCTAAATTGCCCAAGTTGATGCAGGTGGAGATTGGGTGTCTTCTGTTCGGCCGTCGTAACTCCAGGCACCATAAGAATTTGCGTTCGAACGATGTCCTCAATAGACTTGTTACGTTAGCCAAAACAGCAAATACGATCTTCGAGGAGCCAATCATGAACTGCCAATAGTTGACCATCGCCCTATTAGCGTGTTCAGCACTTCTGCCAGCAGTGCTGTCGCGGGCGGAGGAGTTGCCCGAAGTCTTCATCGACGATTTCGAGCAAGGGGCGGATCGCTGGCAACCGTCCGACGCGGATGCCTGGAAGGTTGAAGATGGAGACAAGGGAAAAGTCTATTCGCAATTCAAAAAGCGGAGCGACTACAAGCCGCCGCACCGCAGCCCGTACAACTTCTCGCTGGTGAAGGGTGTGCACGTCGGTGATTTTCAGATCGATGTCGACGTCAAGAGCACGCACCCCGACTATGGCCACCGCGATGTTTGCTTGTTCTTCGGCTACCAAGACCCGGCGAACTATTACTACGTTCACCTTGGCAAGCAAGCTGACGCGCATGCGAATCAGATCTTCATCGTTGATGACAAGCCGCGCACGAAGATTTCGCTAACGACCACTGAGGGAACGGACTGGGACGACGCCTGGCATCACGTCCGCATCATTCGTAAAGCCGGTGAAGGGAACATTGAAATCTATTTCGATGATCTCGAAAAACCGGTGATGACCGCCAAGGACAAGACATTTACTTGGGGCCAGGTCGGCATCGGCTCGTTCGACGACACGAGCGTTTGGGACAACTTCAAGCTGCGCGGCGTGAAGGTGGAAAGGCCGGAGTAGCTCGCAGTGCACTTCGACGGCGTTGGCATACCCTCGTTCACCACGCTATCGCCACTCAGCCGCCCATTGACAAGTTTCGTAGCCGCTGCGGATTCGCCATTCGCGCAGCACGCCCAGGAGTTCAATCTTCTTTTCGCGGTGCGCCGGGTCGTCCCACAGGTTCTTCACTTCGTCGGGGTCGTTTTGCAGATCGAACAGTTGTCCCTGGGGCTCGTCGAGAAAGTGAACCAGCTTCCAATTCCGGTTGCGGACCATCGTCATGAATTTGCAGTCGGTCAGGATGTGATCGCCTGCTTGCTCGGCGAATAGATAGTCGCGGCCTTCGAACTCTTCGCCCGCCAGCGCCGGCAATGAAGTGCGGGCTTCCAACGTTTCAGGCACTTCGGCGTCGGCAAGCTGCAGGATGGTCGGGCCGATGTCCATCTGTTGGATCAGCGCATCAATCGTTCGCCCGCCGCGGAAACGCTTGGGTGACCAAACGATCAGAGGCACGCGGGTGATCTGATCGTACATCGTCCACTTTTGGCTATGCCCGTGATCGGTCAGGCAGTCGCCGTGATCCGATGTGAAAATGACGACCGAGTTTTCCAGGTAGCCTTGCTCCTCAAGCGTTTCCATGATCTGGCCGACCTTCTCATCAATCATCGTCACGTTCGCCAGGTAATACGCCCGCTGTCGGTGGCGTTGCTCGGGCGTGGGGTGCAGCGGCATCAAGACCGAATCGTGATCGATCTTGCTATTGTGATCGCGAAGTTCAACAAACGAGGGCGGCTGGCTATCAAGTTCTTCCTGCGTCACATCGAGCAGCGGCAGTTCTTTCTGCATGTAACTTTCCGCATACCGCGGCACGGGATCGTACGGCGGGTGCGGCCCCGGGAAGCCGATTTGCAGGAACAACGGCTGCTTCGCTGGCTTCGTCCTCAACCACCACAGAGCCATGTCGCCGACGAAGTTATCGGGCTGGGCATCCTCGGGCAGCTTCCAGTCGAACGCCCCGAGGCTTTTGTCATAATCGGGCCACTCGCGGTAAAGCTCGCGTTGCTGTTTCACCAACCCGCGAAACCGCAGCGCCTTATCCCACTCATCGAAGTAATACCGCCCCTCCATGTAGCGGTCTTTGTTCTCCACGACATACCGCTCATCAAACCCCAGCGGTGTTTCAAACGGCCAGGTATGCATCTTGCCGATGTTCGTGCAGTGGTAGCCGGCATCATTCAGCAGTTCGATCCAACTCCGCCGCCAGCTATCGGCGTTCTTCAAGATGCCGGTGGTATGTGGGAAGTAACCTTTGAACAGGCTTGCCCGAGCGGGGGCACAACTGGCGGCCGTCACATGGCAGTTCGAAAAGCTGACCCCCTCGCAGACCAGCCGGTCGAGGTGCGGCGTTTCCATATAGTCATAGCCGAGCGCGGCAATCGTATCGTACCGCTGCTGATCGGTGATGATGAAAATGATATTCGGCCGCGGACCGGGCATGGGACGTATCCTGGTGACTTGGAATGGATTGGAATTTGAACAGGAGGCAACAGAGGGAACGGAGACCCTTAATCGCTCGTTCGCTTCTATGGTATGACTCCATCACACGCAGTTAGGGATCACGTTATCGGCCGCTCCAAAAAGTGATCATAAAAGCACGTACGATGCAATAGAGACATTAAGCAAAAAAAAGCAAGAGAAAACAACATAATAACAATTTCCTCTGCTCCCTCCTGTTCAAAATCATAAACGTCAAATTCTGAACCGAGGAAAGTATACCGCAGGCCATCGCCTTCAAGTACATGCGATGATCCACCCGTTGGCGCGCAGGCTTTCGGCGAACCATTTGGTGCGCAATTCGCGGTGGCGGCGGGGGTCGAGCGGTGTCCATTCGATGATGCGGAAGCCCGCCCGGCGGAGGGCGCGGCGAATTTCGCGGCGGGTAAATACGTGCAGATACATGTTGGGGATGCCGCGGTACTCGAAGAACTTATCGCCGCGCTCAATCTGCCGGTCCAGCAGGCTGTGAAACATGTTGCCCAGCAGCCACCAAGGCCCGCCGGGGTCGTACAAGTTGTACCACCAGTTGTGAACGTGGATGACAAACTTCCCGCCCGGCTTGACGATCCTCCGAACATGGTCGAGCGCCTGTTGCCGGCAACCGCCCCCGCGAACCATGCCCAGAGTACTGAACATACACATTGCATAGTCGACCGCGTTGTCATCGATCTCGTTCAACTCAACCAGGTTCGCTTTCAGGCATCGAATGTCGAGTTGCTCTTCCTCCGCTTTCCTGGCGACTACGCGCAGCATGTCTTCAGAAAGATCAACCGCCAGCCCGCTCAACCCCCGGCGAACCAACGGCACCAAGGCCCGACCGCTGCCGCAGCCCAGGTCGGCAACAGTTCCCGGCGGCGTGAAATGGTTGGCCAAAATCTGCTGGTCCAATTCGAACAGCCGGTTCTCGGCGAAGTAGTCGTCGTATTCATCAGCGATGTGTGCCGAGTGCGCATAATCCCATGTGCCGCGGCTAACACCGCTCGGAAGCTGCCAGTTGGGTAGGGGCGATGTCGTCATCTCGCGTAGCGGGGCTTCCAGCCACCGTGAGACTTGAAACAACTCGTTGGGAGTCGGTGGCTAGAAGCCCCCGCTACCGTCCCGTTGAGAGCGGGCCGATTCATCAGTATAATCTGCCGTTTTGATGAGAGAATGACCGCAACTTCGGGGCGCGAAGACCCGCGCCCCTTCATATCGTACACAGGGAGAAAAGTCATGGCAGTTCGCGTAGGAATCAACGGATTTGGCCGTATTGGCCGGCTCACGTTTCGGCATTTGATCGCCCGCAGTGGCGAGTTCGAAGTCGTCGGCATCAACGATTTGACCGACAACAGCACGCTCGCCCACTTGCTGAAATATGACAGCACGCACGGGCGTTTTCCCGGCACGGTTGAGTACGACGACGCCAATCTGACCGTCAACGGCAAGCCGATTCGGGCGATGGCCGAACGCAACCCGGCGGAGCTTCGCTGGGGTGATTTGAATACTGACGTCGTGATCGAAAGCACCGGCGTCTTCACCAACAAGAAAACCGCCGACCGGGCAGGTTACGATTCGCATTTAGACGCGGGGGCGAAGAAAGTCGACCTCAGTGCTCCGGCGAAAGACGCGCCCGACTTGACCGTGGTGTTGGGAGTGAACTGCGACAAGCTGACGAAGGAGATGACCACTATCTCTAACGCCAGTTGCACCACCAACTGCCTCGCCCCGGTTGCCAAAGTGTTGCACGACACGTTCGGCATCGAGAAGGGCTTGATGACGACCGTCCATGCCTACACGAACGATCAAGGCACGCAGGATCAGCCGCACAAAGATTTGTACCGCGCCCGGGCGGCGGCCGTGAACGTCATTCCCACCAGCACCGGTGCCGCCAAGGCGGTCGGGCAGGTGATTCCTGATTTGAACGGCAAGCTGACCGGCATTTCGCTCCGCGTTCCCGTTATCACAGGCAGCGTTGTCGATCTGACGGCGCTACTTTCCAAAGATGTCAAAGCAGAAGACGTGAATGCGGCCATGAACTCGGCCGCGGAAGGGAAGCTGAAAGGCATCTTGGAATACACCGATGATCCGATTGTTTCGACCGACATCGTTGGCCAAACCGCCAGCAGC
>CALBTA010000018.1 GCA_937967755.1 uncultured Planctomycetaceae bacterium
CTGACGTTCAAATCGTAAACTGCTTCGGCGCGATGTCTCGGCAGTCGAGCGACGATTCCGATACCACGGTCTACGATGCGGCGCTTGGGCCGGTCGAAAGCCTAAATGTGAGTTGGCCCCGGCAGCGGGAAGCGGCCAAGACCGAGGCAAAATACACTACCGATGAACTCTTATGGCTAGACCTGGCAGCAAATCCGCCCCGCCTCGAGGTGTTGTTCTTGGGCGAGATCGAAAGTGGACAGCCGCAGCATGTGACAGTTGCGGTCGATTCCAGCCTTAAGAACCTCACGGCAGATGCAAAAGTGGTCCCGCCCAATGATCGGCATCTCAACACCTACGTGCTGCCGATTGAAGTTACCGGCGAAAAGTTCACCGCGCTTGCAACCTTCGAACTGCCGAATCGCTCGCCGGTTGGCAATTTCACCCTCCCGCCCATCGATTGCGTTGGCGTGTCACGGCGGCGGCGCTGGGTAGCCGTCAGCCCTCCGGCAAATCTAAGCCTGAGCGCTGCCACCAGCCTCTCCGCAGCCAAGTGGAAAGACTTTCCCGGTGAATGGGAGTTTGATGCAGACCAGCCGACCGCGCTATTCGCCTTCGATCGCAAGGCTGAAGTACACCAGTTCGCACTCACACATCAGCTTCAGCCAGCAACGATCGAAGAGGAAATCGTGGCCACCGTGTCTCGAAGAGAGACACTAGTTCGCTACGAAGCAAGTATCTCCCCGCGCCTCGACCCGCCTCATTTCTATTCGATAATCGTGCCGGACCACGCAATCATCAATTCCGTGAATGTGCAACGATCTGAGCCCCAACCACAACCGCCGGAAGAAGATGATCGTTCCAGCGACCATGTCGCCTGGTGGGCCGTTCATGGAAACCGGCTGCAAGTGTATTTGAAAGCGCCGCTCGCCGACGCACATCAGCTAATCGTCGAGGGACAAGCGCCGCACAAGGGTGCAGGGCGATTGCGTGTCCCTCTCGTGCAGTTTCAAGGTGCCCAGATCGTGAGCAGTCAATTGCAATTGCAAAGGAACTTCGGTGTGCTGGTTGACGTCGTTCGTACGGTAGGTTACGAAATCGCCGAACCCTCTAAGATCGCGGCTGACACTGGCGTCCGAGCCGTGCGAAGTTTCAGTGCAATCCATGACAAGCAGCCCACCAAGAACCGCGTAGTGGTTTTTCAGGTTCGCGATAATGCCTCCTTGGTCGCGGCCGAACAGTTAACGCAATTGATCCAAAAAAAGTCGACGTGGCAGGCCGTCGTGGAATTACGGCTAAGCGTGTTGGAGGGAGAATTGGATCACGTTGACCTCCTCGTTCCTAACGAGTTGGCCGATTCTTTAACTGTAGACCAACACCCGTGGAGCACCTTCGAAACGCTCAATCCAGAGCAACGCCGGTTAAGAATCTGGCCGGCAGACGCGGTGACAGAGAGTATCCACCTTCGTGTAACGGCCGAGAACGTCGTGCGCCCCGGGGATGAGGTTGCCCCGCCCGCGATTGCCCTAGTTGGCGCAGCCTCCCTCCAGCACTTCGTGACGTTGCCTTCTGCGATTGACGGCCGCCAGGTGGCTTGGGAGACCGAAGGCATGCGGCGGCACGCGGGTGAGCAAGCTGTGCCTGAATTTTTTGCGCTTCAGCCCGATTCAAACTTGTACGAAGTTATCTCCTCACCGCACGGTGCGTCACTAAAAACATCGACCGAATTGGCGGGGATCCCCATCGTCCGCTTGGCCGACTTAGCATTCGCCCGGGGCACGGCGGATGAGTACTTCGGCTTAGCCACGTTCGACCTCACGCCGGGAGGCTTGGATGCTTGCACGATTGAACTGCCATCGGGCGCAGCACTGGCGCACGTTTCGATCGACGGCATCCCCGAAATCTCGTCCCCCGTGTCAGCTAGCCGCTGGCGACTGAAGCTGCGCAGCAACAAACTGCCGCAGCGTATCGAATTGTTCTATTCGGGCGAATTCGAAGGCGGCTCGACCCCGATCGACTTCGAAGCCGTGGCGCCTGTTCTAAGTGATATCGAAGTCGAGCGAACCCTTTGGACGGTTTACGCCCCCACAAGCTACCGGCCCGGTCCGGCTAGCGACACAGACTTACCGCCGCAGCAGCAAGACGTCATTCGCATGCGGGCGTTGACCGACAGTGTTCGCCTGCCACAGCATTTGCGGCTAGCTCACAGCACGGCGGAAATTCGCGATTGGCTGGTGATGTGGAACGCGCGTTGGCAATCGCAGCGGGCCGAATCTGCTCAGCGCGAACTGGTCAGGTCGTCGCTTGGCCTACAGAGTCGTTCCACTCCCTGGCGAGAACTCGATGCGAACTTTCAGCAGGCAATCGAGGATCTAGGTTTGCCGGCGGAAGATTTCACCAACGCCCCACCCAATCCGACCAACCACCGCGACTGGAATGAAATCGTCAGCGAAAAGGCTGTAGTCGCTCGGAGGCTGGTAAAAGGCTCCAGCCAACGCACGCCCGTTCAGCTAATCCAATTGGATAGGCAACGCTCATCAGTTTCTTGGTTGATACCGGTTTGTTTTTTCCTCACGGCGGTCGGTGCGGCAACGTCTAAGCGGTGGTTCCCCCCGATCGACGTACCCGCTCGGTTCGGCCACGCGATCGCCCTCGCAATTGCGATGGTGGTTGCTGTTGCGGTTTGGCCCCCGATTCTTTTTTTGGGAATCGCGTTGGCGGGCTGGGCCGCCTTCGATCGCAATCGACGTGGCCCGGCCGTTTGACGTGCGCGTAAGCGGCCTTGGTGCAATGCACAATAGCCAAGCACGCTTTGAATACTGCTCAGTCTAACGGCGAACCCCTGGCTGCAAAGGGTCAAGGCGCGCCAGCGGCTGACCCGATAAAACCAGAGGAAACGCCAAGCTGCGCGCCGCTAGCAACCGGAGGAGCTGGGTGTGAAATGAGACGGCACGAAATGCCTTGGCAAACGATGGGCGTTTTGCTAGTCTACCCCCACTAACCCGCCGGAAAGATTTCGGCGGGATTCGGCAAACACGGAGGTCGCCATGAGTTCGGACCAAAAGCAACAAGTGCGCGTTCACATCCGTTGGATGATTCGGCGCGACATGGCGGAAGTTCTCTATACGGAGCAAAGCAGCTTCGAGTTCCCTTGGTCTGAGGAAGATTTTATCCGCTGTCTGCGCCAGCGTAACTGCATCGGTATGGTGGCCGAGTGCGAGGAGCGCGTGGTCGGCTTCATGATCTATGAACTGCATAAGAACCGGTTGCACGTCTTGAACTTTGCGGTCAACCCCAACTGGCGCCGCCGCGGTGTTGCCCAGCAGATGATCGAAAAGTTGATCAACAAACTGTCTCACCAACGCCGCAACCGCATCTTACTCGAAGTGCGTGAAACCAATCTCGACGCCCAGCTTTTCTTCAAGGCGGCGGGCTTTCGTGCCGTTTCCGTCCTGCGAGATTTTTACGACGACACCACCGAAGACGCCTACCTGATGCAGTACCGATATCGTGAACCTACCGCGTCGCCAGAGTACACTCCGGTCAACCGCATCTCCCGCCTGGCAGGCTAGCCGGTAGTAGGGGCTTCCGGACACCGGGAGTTCGACGACCGGCCTCATCGCGCAAATGTTGCACAGCAGCGGCAGCCATCATCGTTCGTTGCTGCGCGCGACATCCTAATTCGCTTTGCGGAATGTCGATCCCTTGAAGCGCGATCAATTCTCCCAGACTGCGGAAATCAGCACCACGGCTGCGGTAGATCGACTTTAAAACCAGACAACGCGGCAGTTCGGCCCCGATGTTCGTCAGCAGTTGAGCGGTCCGTTGGTGGTAGACGACCAGAATGTCTCGCGGCGATAAGAAGTTCGCCCAACGGCGGCGGAATTCTTCGGGGGAGATCGCAGTTTCAAAGTCGGTCGCCGTCAGCCCCATGTGCCGCAAGTCCGAACTACATGGTGGTTGCCGTTGCTGGATCGTGGCGGAAAACTCTTGGCTCGTTCCCAAGCGGCGTGCGAACCAGTTGACCGGCAGCGGGTTCCTCGGTTCACCGTCGATCGCCCGCGGCGCGCGTTCCCCATAGGCGACGACCAAACCAGCGGCAGGGTCGGTTAAGGCCCGGGGCATGAACCGCCGCGTCGATTGCCGAGTTTTCTTCCGCCGCCAGGCATTGTGGCCTGCTGAGTTTTGAAGTTGGACGTCGATCATCGTTTCGAACGCGGCTAACAATTGATCCAACCCCGTTGTTTCTGGCTCCAGCGATTTGAGCGCCATAACGGTCGCCTCCAGCGTCGACAAGCTATTTGCGTTCGGCTCGCGGCGGATGCGGTAACGCCCTGGCGACGCTGGGTTCAGCCGAATGCGAGGCAGCGATGCCAATTGCAAAACGTCACGCACGATCGTCTTCGCCTGATGCCAAGTGCCGTCGATGATGATTAATTGCTCGGGCCGCTGATCGGGCGGCAATTGGTCAAGCCGCGGCGCGCTTGCCTCGGGGTACAACAGCGCAGCGCCCCGGCTGATCTGCAAATCCAACTCGCCC
>CALBTA010000019.1 GCA_937967755.1 uncultured Planctomycetaceae bacterium
TCAAATAATCGATCGCCCGTTCGCGTTGAATGTGGTAGATGTGCCGATCGGTGGCGATGTTGACCGGCCCCCACCAGATGTCATTCTCCGATTCGGGCGACTTGACCACCCTTTTGTCTTGCGGGGAACGCCCGGTTTTCGCCCCGGAATAGGCGATCAAAGCTCCGCTCTTGGCGATCACCGAGGCCCCGTCACGGCGAATTGCTTCGGTGTAGAGCGACGCCGGTTGCAGGTTGTGCTGAATATCCGTAACGTTGATTCCCGTCCGCCGGAGCTCGAGCGTACTCATGGTTCGATTCACTCTCTTTTTCGGTGGGCTGTCGCTTCCCGGCCATCTCGCCCCGAATTCTAAGAGAACGAGCGAACAAAAACAGGGTGCGGCTACGCGGTTGCGTAGTCCAGACCTCCTGGTCCGAACACGCAACGTCGCGCCGGAAGGTGGTGTACGGACCTGGAGGTCCGTACTACCACCATCGCAATTGGCAATGCCGCCTACTTGGGATCGGGTTCACTTTGTAGTCGGGCGGTGTCTGTTCGCTGTAGAAACTGAATCGATCCGATCAGGTCGTGGTCAGCGGTGGCAAACTGTTCCTGCTGGGCACTGGCCAGCGTGAAGACGATGGCGGCGCGTCGGCCGTCTGTTTGCGTCAGCAGATAGTAGATGTAGGTGAGCAATACGCCGTTGGCCTTACCGCTGGCGGCTATCCGCAGAACGCTGAGGCCGTTTTCCGCGTCCGCTTTCGATGTTTCCTCGACCTGGCCTCCCTGCTCGGCGATGGTCTGTTCAACCTGGGCGCGGAACTTCGCCAGTTCGACCGCCTCGTCTTCACCCGCCGAAGGCAGCGGCGAGATATTGCACTGGGCAATGAACTGACCGCCTCCCACCATCCGCATCACCAACAGGTCGTGCCGGTGCATCGTCGTTCGCCAGCGCCGGTCGTGGATGAAACCCAAACGCAACGACGACGATGCGAAATCGAGGGCCAAATTGCTGGGCGTGCGGGCGATCGCCAGATTCTGAAGGCTTTCCGTGGAAAGTTCCGCAGGCAACTCGGCTGGCGTCACGGTGGTGCGGATCGATGCCTCGATCGCGAACCCGGGGGCGAAGTGGCCAACTTCGCGGGTTTCATTGATTTGCACGTCGATCTGGGATATCCGCCCGGCTCGGCGGTCGATGGTCAGCCCGCCATCGACGGCGACTTTCGTGGCCGCTCCGAGCGCATTGCCTTCAACTTTGCCGACCAGTTCCAGCGCTGCCTCTTCGGCGGTGGCGCGGGTCAGCTTACAGGTCAGTTCCGATTGTTCGACCGAATCGAGGCCGAGCAACATGGCGGCCGCGGCTTCGCCAACGGGCCAGGCGTCACCGACTGCCACGGGTTCTTGCGGAACTAGCTCACCCAGGGCGGCCACATCGAACTGCGTACTTAACAGTTCCAAATCGCCGCGGGTGATCGGCCCCAGCGGTGAGAAGATCTCGACCTCGTCGCCGGCAGGCTGGGCGACGATCAACTGCCTTGTTGTACTGAGACGTTTCTTGTTCGTTTTCGAGTTGACCGAGATATCGGCTTCCGCCTGTTCGTACTTCCGAACCGCCGCGTTGCCTTTTCTCACTTGGACAAATTCGAGGTTGCCGGCGACGCGGATGGGCAGTTGCTTCTGCTGCTCGCCCTCGCCCACGTGCAGGTGCCCGTCAGCTTTTAAGGTGGTCGAAACTCGTAGGCCCTCCGTGTCGGCATCAAGCTGCAGTGAAATCGCTTCGTCCGCTGTCACAGCGGAACTAAACGAGGCCAGCCCATATCCAAGCACCAGCATGATGGCAAGTCGAAAGTTGCAAATCGACGTAACCAAGATTCCTTTGGCGGCATCCAATTTCATGAAATCAGCTCCGTTTCGGCAGCGAGTAATTCGTCCGCTTTTGACGCTCAAGTAGTTACATCGACGTGATTTAAGGCGGCAATTGATGACAACGCCCTTGAGAACACCATTCCGGACGGAAAATGGGCAAATTGCAGCGGCTGGCGAGAGATTGCATTCCATTGTTAATATCTACGCAAATCATTGGTAATAAACGACTTACATAAGAATTGTTGCAATTCGCGCTCAAGATTCTGGCACCAGCGGCGAATAATCTTGAGGGAAAAGCGCGAACTTAGAGACAACCCTTTGGGACCAAATTGCGTATAGACGGTAGAAGCGGTCCAAGCCGCACCCCCAAAACTGCTTGGACACCTGACAAAACAACGAAAACGGCGAGCGGAAGAAGAGGCCCCCGCCCTGCTGGTATTCGAGAGGCTACTCACTTTTCAATCCAATCCAGCAACAGATCAAATCACCCTGGATGGGTGGTTTTAGCGTTACTTGATGCCTTTGACGGGCGTTGGCGACAACGCAGGGAATATATGCCGTCGAGGTGGTCGCGGCCGATGGATGGACCACGCGATGCATTCCGATTACCGACAACCTATGATGCGCCAGCTGCGCGATCAGCAGGTCCGCTTCGCCCCGCGCGACAAGCGGCTCGAGCAAGTTCTGCGCGCTGAAAAACTGCTCGGCGAAATTCAGCCAGAGCGTACCTATACCTACGAATACGTCTGCTTCCGAATCACCGACTTTCGCCCCGACGACGCGGCCGACATTCAGATGTCGGGCGAGGACTTGATCCACGACCTTTGCCTGTTCGTGGAAGACGTTTCCGACGCGGCCGACCTGCGGCGAGATGACGTTCCAGAGCAGGTTTACACCGTCGACGAACTGGCGAAGATGTTCAACGTTTCGACGAAGACCATCTCGCG
>CALBTA010000020.1 GCA_937967755.1 uncultured Planctomycetaceae bacterium
CGACGTCAATCAAAACCAGCACGATGGGAGTTTCCTCACGCTGGTGCACGCGTACGATACCCTGCAGCTTCTCGTCAAACGCCCTGCGGTTGGCGACGCCGGTTAGGCTGTCGGTGCGGGCTTCGCGGCGGGCGGTGTCGATTTCCTCGGCCTGTTCCTGCACGCGGTATTGCGTGTAGAGCAGATCGCTTTCGAGCGATTGATTGGAATCGAGCAACTTGCTGACATGCCCCAGCACGGCGGCTTTGATCTGCTCCATTTCCGGGGAAACGACCAGATCATCAACATCCTGGGCGGTCTGTTGGATTTCACTGTTGCGCTCGTGAACGTCGCCGGTCACGCGTTCCATTTCCTGCAAGACTTCCAGCAGGATTTTCATCGTGGCTTGCTTCTCGGGGTTTTTTTTCCCGGCCAACAGTTTGCGGTTCGAGCGGCCAAGAAAGAACCCTACCCCCAGACCAACGCATACGCTGCCCAAAACCCACGGCGAAATGTACAACAAGGTGTCGGTCACGGAGTTTGTTCCTGCTTTCTCTTCAGGCGGCGGCGGTTGCTTGAAGCGGAGCGGCGCAATCCGCCCCGGCATTTTCGCAACTCACCGGAAGGCTCGCGCCGTTCCGCTATAAAAACATAGCTTTCTCGCCAACGCCGCCGACTTCGAATCCGCTTCCCACCAACCGATGGCGGTAGTCCATTGCCAGGAAGCACGTCATAATTGAAAGAATCGCTGCAACCATAAGGAGAGCAATTGTCCTCAATTGCTCATGAATATCGTTTCGCTTGCTCTGAAGGGCAGACTTCAAAAACAATTCAGGACAATTGTTTTACTCTTGCCATGCGACACATATACCTCGACTACAACGCCACTACGCCGATCGCGCCCAGCGTGCAGGAAGCGATGCAACCGTTCTTGACGCTGCATCACGGCAACCCTTCCAGCGGGCACAGCCTAGGCCGGGCCTGCCATGAGGCGGTGGCGACCGCGCGAGAGCAAGTCGCGCTGTTGTTGGGTTGCGACGACAATGAAATCGTCTTCACCTCTTGCGGTACCGAAAGCAATAACCTGGCGATCAAAGGAATCATGATGGCCGAGCCGCCCGCGCGAGGCGGCCACTTCGTAACAACCGCCATCGAACACCCGGCTGTGCTTGAGCCAGCCCGGTTCCTGCAATCTTGGGGCTACGGCGTAACGATCGTGGGCTGCGATGGGCGCGGCGTGGTTGACCTGAGCGAAATCGCCGACGCGATCACTGCGGACACCCGATTGGTCAGCATCATGCACGCCAACAACGAAACGGGGGTGATTCAACCGATACGCGAGATCGCGAATATCTGCCGCCAGCGAGAAGTCCTGCTGCACGTCGACGCCGCCCAAAGCGTTGGCAAGATCCGTACCGCCGTAGAGGAAATGGGTGCCGATTTGCTGACCATCGCTGGCCACAAGATCTATGGCCCCAAGGGGATCGGCGCGTTGTACGTGCGGCGCGGAACGCCGATCACGCCCATCCAGCACGGAGCGGGTCACGAAGGGGGCCTGCGGGCGGGGACTGAGAATGTGCCTTACATTGTCGCGCTGGGCAAAGCTGCAACGCTGGCGGGCAAGGCGGTCGATGAAAACAGTACGCGGATTGAAACCTTGCGAGACCGTCTACGTATGCTGCTGGAACATGGCGTTGGCCCTTCGCTTTCGGTCAACAGCGACGGAACCCAGCGGCTGCCCAACACGTTGAATGTGAACTTTCCAAACGTCGACGGAAATCAACTCCTAGCGCACATTCCAGAACTCTGCGCCTCGACGGGCGCAGCGTGTCACAGCGGCGAGACGAAGGTTTCCTCCACGCTGGCTGCGATGGGCGTCAGCGACGACGTAGCTCGCGGAGCCGTTCGATTAAGCCTGGGCTGGTACACATCGGAAGAAGAAATCGACCGGGCCGCGAATTTGCTCATCGGGGCTTGGGAAGCGACGGTCGCCTAGTCACAGAAACAATGATGAATGAACGTCAAACAACAGGGATCGGGCAGCTTGATGACTTGCTCGGCGGCGGGCTGCTGCCGGGGAAGTTGACCGTCGTGGCGGGGGCGACTGGCATTGGGAAGACCCAGTTGGGTGTGCAATACAGCGCTGCGGGCGTTGAGCAGGAAGGCCGCCGCGGAGTCGTCGGCGACGTGGCCGCGTGAGGTGATACCCAAAGCCACATCGACTACGCCCAGCGGATGTCCGATTGGAAGATGATCTCTGCCGATGCGGCGGCGCGGCCCGACTTGGCGAATTTTTTCAACGGCCGGGCCGATGCCGATTACCTGCACGTGTTCGGGCATCAGGGCCGCCGGGTGACGCGCGGCGATCTCGATTGGGATCAGTGGAGGGCGTGGCAGGCAGAGTTGAATTCGCGATTGCAAACAACGATCGGGTTTTTCTACGGCAATTTCACCGGCGGCACGCGCCGGGTGGTGATCGACGGTATCGAGCCGACTGACCGGCCAAGCGATTCGATTCAGCTTGAACTGTTCGAATACATTTACCACCAGATTCTTCGCAAAGACCCCGAGTGGGTCGCCCGCGACTTGTTCCGCGAGCACTATCGCGCCAACGCCGACGCCATCGCCCAGCAAGTTTACGACCCCGGGCGAATCGGCTGTTTGATGCTCTACACTTCCCACGAAACCATGCTGGAAGATTTGATCGCCCGCCGGTTGGACGAGGGCGATGCGTTAGCCAATGCGAATACACTGATCTACATGGGCAAGACCCGGGACGGCAACCGCGTTGGCCGGGCCCTGTACATCGCGAAGCACCGGGGCAGCGCATGTAGTGAAGAGATTGTGCCCTACACCATCGGCGACGGCGGAATCGTTATTGGCTCTTAGTTGCCAACTCGTTCCCGCGCTCTGCGTGGGAACGAGCGGTAAACGCGGCACATTCAAGACAACCGGATCATTTCTCCCAGTCGCGGCCGTTCTACAGCGTAGCTAGCGTGGACGACGATACTAAGCCTGATAACTCCCGGCATAGCTTATAGATTCAGCGGCGGTCCCCCTCCCCCGCTGCTGGATCGATTTGCCCAACGAACCTCCGACGTCAGGCAACGCTCCGATGACAATCAAATCTCCGGCGCGCGGTGCGCGCAAGTCTTCCGGTGTGCAATCGCCGCTGGAAACTTACCTCCGTGAAATTAACGAAACGGCTCTGCTTTCCGCCGACGACGAGCGCGAACTGGCCACCGCCATCGGCCAAGGCGACGTGCAGGCCCGAGACCGGATGGTCCGCGCAAATTTGAGGTTGGTCGTCAACATCGCCCGCGGCTACACCGGCAAGGGCTTAAATTTGCAAGACCTGATCGAGGAAGGAAACCTCGGCTTGCTGCGAGCCGTGGAAGGCTTCGACCCAGGCGTTGGCACGCGGTTTAGCACATACGCCAGCTACTGGATTAAGCAGTCGATCAAGCGGGCGCTGATCAACTCGGCGAAAACGATTCGCATTCCGGCTTACATGGTGGAATTGCTCTCGAAATGGCGGCGTGCCAACACGCGCCTGTCCGAAGAGCTTGGCCGCACCCCGACGCCTGAGGAGATCGCCCGCGTGCTCGGCTTGCCGAAGAAGAAACTGCCGATCATCAAGAAGGCGATTCGCATTTACAACAGCACGCCGCAGACCGACCAGTCAGAAGCGGGCTGGACCCTCGGCGATATGGTGACCGACGAGCAGATGCGGGCGCCGGATGAAGTGATGGTCGAAAATGACGACCTGCGGTACGTCATGCAACGCCTCGACACAATGGACCAACGTGAAGCAACCGTGCTCCGACTGCGGTTCGGCATCGGCGGCGGCGAGCCCTGCACGCTGAAGGAAATTGGCGAAAATCTGGGCCTGACCCGCGAACGGGTTCGCCAAATCGAAACCGAAGCCTTGGCGAAGCTGGCCGAAGGGCTGCAAGACCCGCGCGAGCGTGAGTTGGACGAGGAGTTTTAGTAGCGGAATCTACGGCAGAGCTCTACTCTGTGAACGCAGTGGAACTGCGTTCTACTTCCTTGGCCTAGTTCCGATACAGGTCGACCCAGCGAA
The DNA here is from genome assembly GCA_937967755.1 of uncultured Planctomycetaceae bacterium. Taxonomy (GTDB): domain Bacteria; phylum Planctomycetota; class Planctomycetia; order Pirellulales; family Pirellulaceae; genus CALBTA01. Next base: position 4,064 of record CALBTA010000020.1, read on the forward strand.
TCGTAAATTCGTTCTCGCCCGATAGCCAGGTGATTGGAAGCTGAATTTCAACGGCGTCGCCGACTTTCTCGACTTCCATTCCGACTTTTTCGGCCAAGGCTTGTTTGTCGAGGTCGCCCAATTGCTCTCGCCCTTGATCGTTTGACAAGCGAACCTCCAAACCGCCTTGCATACTGGTGTTTAGGCTTGCCCGACGGTTCGTGATCGAAAACCCTTCCAGGTGTTTCCAAGGCCGTTGGCCATCATACTGTAGGCGAACGACCGCTTTCATCGGCCAGGCCCCTTCGTTCCGAACCTTCACCCAGCCGATTCCGCTACGGCTGGTAATCGCGAAGACGGTCGCGCCTTCTTCTTGAAGTACGCTCACTTCATCCGTTTTTCGCGGCTTGGTAACAGTAAACCCGTCGCCGCTGTCGGAGGGTTCATCCGCGACTAAAGAGGCCGAAGCGCAAACAATCGCGGCGACCGCGAAAGACAATCGCGTCATGGTGCGTCCTCATCGGCCGGCTCTTCGGTCGAACTTTCGCCTTCGGCAGGGGCGGCTTCTTCTTCGCCGACCGACGGCATGTCATGCAGCCGAGGGATCAAAACCAGCCGAACGGGCGTACCCTTCGGTGGGATGTGTTCGGTGAACGCTTCGTACAACAGATCGCCTTTGGCGGCGGTGCTCGGGATCGGCAAGTCCATTGTGGCGGTTTCGAAGTTCGAGACGCAAATGAAATCGCCCGAATCGGCCTGGTAACCCGTTTCACCAGATTCTTCATCCCGCCAAACTCCACTTCCTCCGAACACCCAGGGGTGAGCGAGCGCTTTCTTTGTGGAAATCGATCGCACCCACTGCTGGGCCGGCATTCTGTGGCTACGCCCGTCGGCGTCTTTCCATTGCACGATGATGTCGATCTTCGTGCCCGCGGCAGGGCGGTAGGGATCGAATTGCACGGGGTGCCCAACCTTCGCTCCGAGCAGCAACAGCCCAGCGTGAACGATCCGCGGGGTGGCGTAGACGGCAACGACCGATTCATGTTCCTTCGTATTGACAGGGCAAGCGAACATCTCCAGTGGCGGCCCTTCGCGAACCGCGACACGGCCGTCAATAAATAACGCCTTCCGTTTCAAATCGAACCAGATCAGATCATCTTTCGAAAGCGCCTTGGCCACCGGCGGCGGCCCAAACGGCGACTTCGGCGGCTTCACTTCTTCAATCGGCTGTGGCTCGTCGTCAGCAGTGCTTCCCAACGGGGGGAAGGAATCGGGCGGTTCGTCAGCCGTTTCTGACTCCCGATCCGAACCAGTATCCTCTTGCGCGGACACGTGCGAGGCCGCGTTCAGCGCGACGCACAAAACGGCAAAACAGATCAACCCCGTTGCCGACAAAGATTGCAGATAGTCGAATCGGTAACTCATCGCTCCCTCCCATCTGAATGTTCGCCGCGAACTTCATTTCCATCCCCTGGGGGAAGGCAACGCGGCGGCTAGTTGCTAAGATATCCATCGCCGAAACTGGTGTCTACGGAATTCGCCGTGCTGCACCCAGTTCGCCAGCCCACACGGAAACTATTGCAACCGCACGAATGCACCGCACATGTCACTGACGACAACCCCAACCGATTCCCCAGCCGCCGAACGAAACGGCCATGTTTCCGCAGAAAACGCGCTGGTTTTGAAGAAAAACCTTGCTTCGCTGAAGAAGGGAGCGGACCTTGGCACGGTCAGCGAATCCCAATGGACCCATTGGCAAGATCACTTAGCAAGGAAGCGACAATGGCCGGCGCTGGCGAAGGGGACTTGGGCTTTTGCTTGCGGGGCACGGGTGTGGGGGCCGCCGAACGCGGAATTGCCCGAAGAGACACGCGAACTGCTTAGGAACCTGGGGGCTGCGAAACGCAAAAAACGCGCCGCTTCGCGCTCAGGCTCGACCGAATTAGCCAGCAACTGGTTGGCCGAGCGTAGCGATCGAGAAATGGATGTCGCGCTCGCAGTCGAGTGCCTTACCTGGGCGCATTCGATGCCGGCGTTGGCTGCTTTCTCAGAACAATCGCTATGGTGTGAGTTATTGCTGACGCTATCCCGCATCGCCCATGATGCGGCGGCGATTCACAGCGAGGCGAAGCCGCTGATCCACGCGCTGGCCGCTGGCGAATTGCCACTTGCATTGGCCTATGTGCTGCCCGAGGTAGAACTGGGGCTCGGCGTGAAAGGGGCGAAGGTACAACTCAGCGAAGGGCTGCTGTCGGTACTTGATGGCGAGGGACAGTTCGCCTTCGCCCACGCTCCAGTGGCACGCGGATTGCTAGGTTGCTGGACGCGCTGTCAACTCCTTGGCAAGGCAATGAAGAAGCGGCCGCTCGACTCGGAAGCGAGAGCGCATCTCAAGTGGTTCCTGCGCCACACCATTGCAGCGATGCGGGCCGATGGTACGCCAATGCTCGTCACGAAAGCCGCCACAACGAACGATCTGAAATTGCTCGAGATCGCTTTTGACGCCCTGGGCAAAACGACCGAACATAAACTGGCGAACCTGAATCTGCCTTCTCGCAATAAGCCGGGCAAACAAGGAAAAAGGACTCCGAAAAGGCTGCCAAATCCGGCGACCAATTCAGAGTGGGCCGAAATGGCGTTGCTGCGATCCTCTTGGAACGGCGATTCCCCACGCCTGTTGCTCGATTATTCCGGAGAGAACGTTCGCACAGAATTGGTCACTGGAAAGCATGTCGTCTGGTCCGGCGAATGCTCGCCAGTGGTTCGCGTCGATGGCGAAACGCTTGCTCTAACAACACCCTGGAGCGAAGTCTGCTGGCACAGTGATGATGATGTTGACTTCATCGAGATCGAAGC
>CALBTA010000021.1 GCA_937967755.1 uncultured Planctomycetaceae bacterium
GCTATGAGAGTCCGGTCAGAGTGCCAGAGCTATCGCTTTCAGCGATAGCTCTGGCACTCTGACCGGACTCTCATAGCGCCCAGTCGCTACCCGAAAATTGCCGAAGCCGCTACGCCGCTTTGGCGCTGGGTCCGTCGGCGTTTAGCTTGTTGTACAGCGTCTTCAGGCTGATGCCGAGTTCTTCGGCCGCTTTTGGTTTGTTGCCTTCGTGGCGGTCGAGCGATTCGTAGATCGCTTGCATCTCGAGCTCTCGCAGCGTGATTGGGCCGAAACTCTTCGCAGTCGAGGCGGCCAGCTTGCGGGAATCGAAACGTCGCGGCAAATGTTCGGGCAGCACGGGCGGATCATCGCAGAGGATGTTCGCGTGCTCGATCACGTTCGCCAGTTCGCGGACGTTGCCCGGCCAAACGTGGGCCGCGAGCGCGTCGATCGCCTCGGGCGAGAACAAATCGTCGTCGGGCTTGCACGCCGGATTGAACCGGCAGTACAGGTGACTTGCCAGTTGGGCGATGTCGTCGGTTCGTTCGCGCAGCGCGGGCAGGTGAATTTCAAACGTGTTGATGCGGAACATCAAGTCTTCGCGGAAATCCCCTTCGGCGACCATCTCTTCCAAATCGCGGTGCGTCGCGCAGACCACGCGCACGTCGACCGTGCGGGCGTCATTATCGCCGACGGGGCGAACTTCACCGCTTTCCAGCACACGCAACAGTTTGGCCTGCATCGACTTGGGCAGTTCGCCGATCTCGTCCAGAAAGATCGTGCCGCCGCTGGCAACCTCGAACAGGCCCGTGCGGTGATCATCGGCGCCCGTGAAGGCCCCTTTGCGATGCCCGAACAGTTCGCTTTCGATCAACGTTTCCGGCAGGGCCCCGCAGTTGACCGCCACGAACGGCATATCGGCGCGCAGGCTTTGATCGTGCAGCGCCCGGGCGACCAGTTCCTTGCCCGTACCGGTTTCGCCCAGGATCATCACGGTGGAATTCGTCGGGGCGACTTTTGAAATAAGCTTCTGCACCCGCTGCATCGGCGCGCTGTCGCCGATCAATTTCGTCTTGCCTTCGACGCGGTCGAGTTGCCGCTTCACGGCGTCGTACTTCCGCATCAGCTCGCGCTTTTCGCCGACTTTGGCCAGTAGCGCTTTCAGCTCGAACAGCCGGCACGGTTTGGTCAGGTAGTCGAACGCCCCGTGGCGCAGCGCGGCGATGGCGGTTTCCATCGACGACTTGCCGGTCAGCACGATCGCTTCGGTCGATGGCGACTGGGTTTTGCAATGGGCGATCACCTCGATGCCGTTCATGCCCGGCATGTCGAGATCGACCAAAATGCAGTCGTAGGTATTCATATCGAGCGCCGCGACAGCCGTTTGCCCGTCGGGGCAGACCGTCACTTCGTGCCCCATCCGCGGCAACTCCAGGCGCATCAACTCCTGCAACGCCTTTTCGTCGTCGGCGAACAGCAGCTTCAGGCGTTCATGCGGCTTGCAGTTCTCTTTGCTTTTTATTTTCATGTTGTTGGATGGGCAAAGTTACACGGAATTGCGAACCACAGCCCGGCCCGTCGCTGGTGGCGACGATGCGACCGCCGTGGTCCTCGACAATGCGATGGGTGATCGCCAGCCCCAGGCCATTGCCCTGGCCATCTTGCCGGCTGGTGAAAAAGGGTTCGAAGATGCGGGCCAGCGTCTCGGGCGTCATGCCGCAACCGTTGTCGATCACGCGCAGTTCGGCTTGCCCCGATTTTTCGCTGAGGTGAATCGTCAACGTGCCGCCGGCATCCAGCGCGTCCAAACCGTTGGTGACCAGGTTCAACATCACCTGTTTGATCTCTTGCGCATCGACGTGAGCGTACACCGGGCGGTCGCAGTTAAACTCAATTTCCTTCTCGCGGTATTTGCCGAGATGCCGAACCATATCGATCACCCCTTCGGTCAATTCGGCCAGGTTCATGACGGAACGCTCGTGGTTGCCTTCGCGCGAGAAGTCGAGCAGCCGTTCGGTGATGCCTTTGCAGCGAAACGCCTCTTCCTGAATCACTTGCAAGTAAGACTGGATGATGGCGATCTCGCTATCGGGATCGGACGCGTCTTCGCCTTCTTCTTCGACCAAGACTTCCTGCAGGCGGGCTTCCAGCGCCTCGGCGCGGAAGGCGATCGATGCCAGCGGATTGTTGATTTCGTGCGCTACGCCGGCGGCCAACACGCCGACGCTGGCCAGTTGTTCGCTGCGGACGGCTTCCATCGTGCGCTCGCGAACTTTGCGGTCCAAGTCGTTTTTCACTTCCTGGAACCGCTCGGTCATGGCGTTCATGGCTTGGGCCAGTTCGGCGATTTCGTCGTTGCCCGTTCGCGGTATGCGGTAGTTGAACGCCCCACCCGCGACGATCCGCGAACCGTGCAGCAGTTCGCGAAGCGGCTTGAAGATCCACCAATACACGCAAACGACCAGCGTGACCAGCATCGCCACCGACGCGGCGCTGGTGATGGCGGTCAGGGCGATCCAACTGCGGTACTTCACGCGCACTTCCGATGCCAGCGATTCCATCCGCGTTTGCAGGTGGGTGGGCAGTTCGTTGGTCAGCTTGTGCAGTTGGCCGAGTTCGTCTTGCAACTGGTCGACGCTAACCTGGTCGAGCATCCAGTCTTCATCTTGGTTCAGTTGGTCGATGCGGGCGAGCGATTCTTCGATCTTGCGAACCGTTTCGTTTTCGCCGGCGACCCCGCCGATTTCGCCTTGCTGGCGGCGGCTGATTTGCAGTTGATCTTTGTAACGCCGCAGGCTGTCGCGGTAGAGTGCCGTGCTGATGCGGAACTGTTCGCGCAGGCTTTGGCTATCAACGGCCGCGTCGCCGCTGAGGATCCAATTGTCTCGCAGGCGGCGGGTCTTGCTGAGGGTGACGCGCAGGTCGCTCACATGGCCGGCCAGTTCCGAAGCCAACGGCAGTTCGGACGCCCGCACGCCAACGCTTTTCGCCATGCCTCGGTAAGCATAAACGCCCGAGAACGCGCCCCATGTCAGCGTGATCATCACCGCCAACAGCAATGCAATGCAGACGAGCAGCTTATTGCGGATCGACCAAAGGGTCACGGGTCTGGACCTCCATGTCGTGATCGCCCTTCGTTCCATGAAAGGCGGTAGTTCGCGGCTCGATAGGCGAAGGCGAACTTCGGGATTCGAGTAGTGTAGCCCGGCGCGCCGAGCGGCGGCAAGGCGAATGGGCGGTGCTAGCGGGGTGTTTTCCCGGTAGGTTTGCTACGCTGTGAGCATGGGGAATGGTTCATAGATATTTGCCAGTTGCCTGGCCAGGGTTGCCAATGGGCGAACGGGGCAGGAGCGTCATTTTTCGCCAGGGGCAAACTTTTTTCCTCTGGCGGGCTAGCACGGGCGAAGAATTTTGAAAGAAATTACCAGAATCTTCAGAAATCGGCCGCATAAGTGTACCACTTTGTGTATAATGGTCATGCGTTCATATGTTTATGCGTACCGTATGCAAAGCGAGAGGGTTCCATCATGTTTGCGACCGACCGTGACCCATCACAATGCTGGCGTCATCGTCGTCTTTCGCTCCGCGAAAGACTGCTTTCCGTGGAGCGAAAAGCAACCAACTGGCCAGGGAGAAGCAAGATTCAGCACGACCCCCGAATATCCCGCCCCCTGCTGATTCTTGGCGACTTCCCGCGAGCGCCGTCTCGCGGTAAGTCATTGCTGGATAAGCGTTTACGACATACACGTGACGGCCAACGCAGCGAAACTTTCAGCACAGCTCACAAGGTGTCGCTGAACCGGCGTTCGTTCGCAAGTCAGAGCGGCGCAACGACTTCCGAAGCCATGACGATATCAAGTGCTGAAACCGCAACATTCGGTTCTTCAGTATTCGCTGTTCACATGTCAATGCCGGTTCACGTTCCGCAGCAACCACATCCCAACCAGCAGACAAATCGCGTTGCCCAGCCAGACACTGTAAGGCGGCAGTTCGCCCCCTTTGGCCATTTTCAGGCCGAGGGCCAACAGCGGGTAGTAGCAAAGCAAGATCGGTGTGAAGCACATGAAGAAGACGGTCAGGTAGTCGCTCTTACGAAGTTTAACCGCCAGCGGAGCACCAACAATGCAAAAGAAGAAGCAACTGAAGCCGTTGGCCCAGCGCCGCCAGGGTTCGGTCTTCAGGCGATAGAGTCGTTCTCTCGCGATGCGCAGTTCCCGCTCGCGGCTTTGCCAGCGGTCACTGGCGAGCGCGGCGAAGTCTCCGTTGGAAAGGGAGTACGCGGCTTCGACCGCCAGCGTCTCTTCCAGCGTGCGGATCGCCTGCCGCTGTGCGGCCGATTCGCTGGAAATTCGCCACATCGGACAGCGCGAAGGGCTGTCCTCCCGCTTTTTGTCCTTCTCCGTATCGCCCAGGGGGATGACCCGCTCGATCCGGTCGTCGAAATAGCCGGTGACCTCGCCTTCGACATCGACCATGCCGTTGGTGAGGAACACGCTGAGGGTTTCCTCGTCAGGATTGAACTTCAGTTCGGCCTCTTCGGCGACCAAAAGAATCGTCGGCGCGTCGCCCGACCCGTAGAACGTGATGGTGGGCTGTACCAGCTTGCGGTCCTTGACGTTCTTCACGTTGATCGAGAACTGATCGCTGCTGTAGCTGCGTTGCGTCCGCAGCATGCCGTAGGCGATTTCTTCGACCGATTGGATGGCGACCCGCTGCACGCCGACTTGTCCCCAAGAGACGGCGATGTCGTTCAGCCAGACAGCGACCAGGCTAACGCAGAACGACATGCCCAATGCCGGCCACATCAACGACATTGGCGAGATGCCCAGCGACTTGGTGGCAACGATTTCGTTCGAAGCCGACATCCGCCCGTAAACCATGCAAACCGCCATCAGGATGGTGGCGGGAACGGAAAACCGCAGCGAGTCGGGCAGAATGTAAGGAAGCATTCGCAGCACCGGCAATGGGCCGAGGCCCTGCCGCACTGCCTCCATCGCCAGCCCAATCAGCACCACCATACCGGTGAGTGCGACGAGCGCAGTGAGGAACACCTTGACGAGTTCCCACAGGATGTGGCGGGTGAGTTGATTCATGCAGGAGGTTTGATGACGGGATCATTGGGTACTCAGTACTTAGGAACAGGGGAAAAAATAACTTCGTCCCCAAACCCTTTTCCGCTGGGAGAGGGTAGGGTGAGGGCGGTTACAAATGCCGAAGTTATTTTTCCCATGTTCCCTTAGTACGCAGTACCTTCAGAAGGGTTGAGGACTTTACCAACCCTTCGCCCGATGCGAAACGCCGACTTGCGCGCAGCAGCGTTGCTAGCAAGGGCAAAAGAGAGACAGAAGCGAGGCGAGCTAATCGGCGCGCAGCAATTGGTTCACGGTCGAACGCAACTGTTGCATTTCGACTGGGTTTTGAAAGTGGTACGCCCCGGCGATTTCGCCTTGGCGGTCGATGACGACCAACCGTTCGGTGTGGGCACTGGGGTCGACGGGGAGTTTGAAGATGTCGTTGCCCACGCGCTTGGTGTACTCCAGGTCGCCGGTCAGAAAATGCCACTGCTTGGGGTCGGCGTTGAACCGCTTCGCGTATTCGGTCAGGCGCGAAGGAGTATCGTTCTTCGGATCGACGGTGATGCTGACAAACTGCACGCCCCGGTGGCCGAACTCGTGAGTGAGTTCTTGCACGGCAATGTTTTCCCGCAGGCAAACCGATGGGCAGTTGGCGAAGAAGAAGTTGGTGATCCAAATCTCGCCTTGCATGTCGCGCGAGTCAAATTTCTCGCCGGTCGATTTCGTGAGCTGAAAGTGTTCCAGCGGAGGGCCGTAATCGGTCACTTCGTCCTGGCCCGAAGAAACACCCGTGCCGGCGCGCGATACCGCGAACCATGCAATCATACTCCCTGCAAACAGCAGGCAGACTGCGCACCAGAATATAAGAACCTTGCTCATCACCCCATTATATGTTTCCGGAAAGTAGGGCGGAATGACATGCCGCTCTACTTTCCGCACATCGACCCGCTAATGCGAATGTTCACCTTGGTGACCGTCATGTCCATGGTCTTCGTCGTTCTCTCCGTCATTATGCGCCCCGTGCCCGTGCGAGCCCGAGACG
>CALBTA010000022.1 GCA_937967755.1 uncultured Planctomycetaceae bacterium
CCGCTTCTCCGAACGGTATCTGATGGCGTTGCTGACCAGGTTCTGAAACAACATCGTAAGCTGGCTGGCATCGGCGATCACGTATGGGAGCGGGTCGTGAGAGACTTCGGCCCCGGCCTCAGCAATGGCAACCTCCAGCCCGTCGAGCGCCTCGTTCAACGATATGTTGGCGTCGGTGGGAACGAGTTCTTTGCCCTGCCGGTTAATCCTGGAGAAAGTCAACAAGTCTTTAACCAGCCGCGATAACCGGTGCGCCCCGTTGATAACAACTCCGAGGTTTCGGCGGGTTTCTTCGTCAAGCTGCTCGCCGTTGTCTTCCCGGACGATTTCGGCGTACGCGGTGATCTTCCGCAGCGGCTCTTGCAGGTCGTGTGATGCAACGTAGGCGAACTGTTCCAGCTCGGTATTGGCGATCTCCAACTCTCTGGCATGCCGCTCCAGCTCGGCCCTCGACTGTTTCGCCTCGTGGTTGTCGAAGCTCATTCCAACATAACCGATAAATCGCCCGGCCCCGTCGTGCCTGGTCGCGGCATTGGCGGTGAACCAGCGGTACGCCCCATCGTGACGCCGCAGTCGGTACTCCAGGTCAAAATCGGCCTGGGAGTCGAACGCTTTCTGGTATTCCGACTTCACCCGGTCGCGGTCGTCGGGGTGGACTGTCTCCAGCCAGCCGTAGCCCAACTGCTGCGAAAGTGGCTTGCCGGAGTAGTCCAGCCACTGTTTGTTGAGCCAAGAGCAGCTCGAATCCAGCTCAGTCACCCAAACCATGGCGGCGGCCGCGTTTGCCAGGCTGCGAAATCGCTTCTCGCTCTCTTCGGCCGATCGCCGGAGTACATGTTGCTGCAGGGCAATGCCCACCAGGCCAGAGAGCATGGCCCCGATCAACATCACAATCCAGGCATCCCAGCCGACTTCCGAAGCGACGTATTCGTGGCGGTAGCTCCAAGTCAAATTCAAGCGCCGCCCCCCAACATCCAATAAGAATTCCTCTTGCCAACGTGGGTCTATGTTCGATGTATAGCCTTCGGACTCGTATAGAAGTTGCTCATCCTCATCTTGCGCTGATAGGTCCGTCACGCGCAATTGAAGCCCAGTCACATCGCGGCCCGCCAGCACGGAGTTTACGAAGTCTCCCACGCGGAAAACGCCAACGGCAAACCCTCTGTCGCCAGCCGGTATGAACAGCAGGAACCCGGCCTGGCTTCCCGTTTCTTGAGCGAGGGCAATTCTTCCCGTCGCGGCTGCTTTCGATGTCTCTCTGCAGCGGCGCAAGGCTGCGTTTCGAGTTGGTTGGGATGCCAGGTCGATCCCCAGCGCCTGTTCATTTCCCGCTGTCGGGTAGACGTAGTACACGGGGAAATATTCCTCTGCCCAATCCTCAGGGTTCCGTTGCCACCCGCCGGCCGGTTGCCACTGCTGGAAGCTGAAGCCTTCCAAACCATCTTGCCGGGCGGATTGCTCTACGCTGTCCCGGTCGCTGTGGGGAACGGCCGGCACCCACTCCAATGCTTGTGTTCCCGAAAGATCGGGGGCGTGGCGGGCTGCCGCTGTGGCGAACTGCGCGCGGGAGACGTCGCCGTGTACCTCAAAAAGGTTCGCCATCGCCTGAACGGCTTTTTCGTGAAACAACACATTCTCGCGCAGACCGTTCGAGACATTCTGGGTGCGCGCAGTGAACGTGGACTCCAACCCTTCCACGTTCGATTGACGCACCTTCCATGCCGCCAGGCAGGTGATTGCCAACAGCAACAGCGTTGCCACCCACGGAGTACGGCTCGTAAAGTTCTCGACGAGAATGTTTCGTCTGCTTTGCGCCACCAATGAAACCTAGAGCAGGCGTGGTTTTTGCGAAGGCTGCGGTCAGAAACTTGCCGAAGCGAAGGAGCGTCGCCATCGCGAACAACCCTCGGTTGTAGCCGATCTTGGCAGAAGTACAACGTTGTCCTACCAGCTCGCGCTTGAAAGGGCAAACGGGGAGCAAAATCTTCAAAACCCCTATCCGGGGCCGCTGGGTGGAATAAAATGGCCGAGAGATGGCGGTTTTTGGATTCGCCGTTTCGCCCTATAATCAGTGGCTTTGGCGGTTCCGCTCCGGTGGAGCTGCCAACGAATAGATCACGTTTAGGCGAGGAGACTGCTGGTGCAGATCAATATATCGACGCGGCATGGTCAGCTTAGTCAGGCATCTCAAGAGAAGATCAGCGAAAAGGTCACCAAGCTAACCCGGTTTTTCGAGCGGCTGACGGGTGTGGAGGTGGTGTGCGATGTTGAGAATCCCGACCACCCTAACGTCGAGATTTGCGTCAGCGCGGAAAAGCACGACGACTTCGTCGCCAAGGAGACCGCGGGCAGCCTGATGGCGGCGGTCGACGGGGCGATGCACAAGCTCGAGCAGCAAATTCGCCGCTATAAAGAAAAGCTGAAAGGGCATCGCACACCGGGCCATCGCCATGAAGAAGTAGCAGCCCCCGACGAGTTCGAGGAAGAGTAGCCCGCCCAGCCGCCCGCGAGCCATCAATCATCTAGCCGAAGTTTTATTCAGCCATGACACAATTGGGAACCGTTCGGATGAAGTTTTCTGACTTTATTTGCAGCAAAGCAATCAGGCACGAGTTGTCGGCGCCTGACAAAGAAGGTGTGATTCGCGAATTGACCGGGGCGTTGGTCGCCGCCGGCGAAATCGCGGAAGAAGATTTGGAAAGCATCGTCGGTGCAATCCTTAAGCGTGAAGAGCTAGGCAGCACCGGAATCGGCCGCGGCGTGGCCGTTCCCCATACGAAACACCCCAGCGTCGAGAAACTGGTCGGCACGGTTGGCGTTTGTGCCGACGGCATCGACTTCACCGCCTTGGATGGAGAGAACGTCGAGCTGTTCTTCCTGCTCGTCTCGCCCCCGGACCGGCCGGGCGACCACTTGCGGGCGCTGGAAAACATTTCGCGACAATTGCGCGACGACATGTTTTGCAAGTTTCTCAAGCAAGCGAAGTCGGCGGAAGACATTCAAACGCTTCTGGATGAAGCCGATGGCGATCAGTTCGGGCCGTAAGCAATCCCGATCCTTTCGCGATTGAATGTGTAAGAAATTGCCGGTTGACCTGATCGGCGAAATCCGCGCCGCTGGCGGCGGCCAGCCACTACCGCTTTGCCCGGCGGGGGCGCGTTTCCTCTGCTGTAAATGTCGATGAATCCTTCGGAAGCGAACAAGACGGTCGTCGTGAAAAACCCCAAGGGTTTGCACTTGCGCCCCGCTGGTGTCTTGGCGCAACTTGCCGCTGCGTACGATTCAGAGATTACGTTGACCAAGGATGGTTTGACGGTCGACGCCCGCAGCATCCTCGATCTGCTCACCCTCGTCGCCACTCAGGGCAGCGAACTGACGGTCGCGGCTTCCGGCTCCGATGCGCAGCAGGCGGTTGAGGCACTGAGCCATTTCATCGCCAACGACGAATCGGACGAGGAAGAGTAGTACGCCCCCTTGGCCGAGGGCGGGCACGCTTTCCCGGCGTTTTATGGGCAACAGCGCCCGTTTTGTCGTGCTGTCACCCCGCTGCTTAGTTCAACTATCCAGCCACGGCCCAATCCGGTATGCTTTACCCGTGAACCAACGGCGGTGCTATCAGCGCCCCGTGCAGCGCTTGTGCCCCCTCGGCCAGAAGTGCTCAATTTCCACCGCGGTTGCACGCGGGGCAGCGGCAAAGCTTTGATGTTAGCTCGGCCGGAAACGTGCGACCTGAAGACGGAAGCAGATGAGTTGGGGCACGCCGGGCATAGTATCGCCGGGTTCGGCCTCGTCACAAATCAACTTTGATGGTTTCTAACCGCTTACGAATTCGATTTACCAAAGAGGGTGATCTAAGACTGATCAGCCACCGCGACCTCGTGCGCACCATGGAGCGCCTCTTCCGCCGGGCGGATGTACCGCTGGCCATGAGCCAGGGTTTTCACCCCAAACCGCGGATGACCATTCCCGCAGCGCTGGCGCTGGGGGTATCGGGCGAGAATGAAGTGATGGACATCGCGATCGCCGAAGAGTTTTCGGCCGACGAAATCCACGCCCGCTTGTCCGAACACGCTCCCACGGGAATGAAGATCAACAGCGCCGTGGCGCTGGCTCCCGAGATGCCCAAAGCACGAGTCGAATCGGCCACTTACCAGGTGGAAGTCCCGCCCGAGCGGCGCGAGGAAATCGCCTCCGCCGTTGCCCAACTGCTCGCCCATGAAAGTTTCCTCATCGAGCGTGCCAAGGGCAACAAGACTTTCGACCTGATGGCCGATTTGCAAGAACTACGCCTGGAAGATGATGCGTTGGTATTCACCTTGCGCATCCGTCCCGAAGGTGCCATCCGCGCGACGGAAGTGCTTGACGCGCTCGCCGCCGCCGATCTGCCCGAGTTGGGTTTCCCCGTGGCCCGCACCGATGTGGAGCTCGCCTCATGAGAAACCAACCGGCCGCCCAATCTTGCAACCGCACGCGGTACGTTCAGTTCAGCTTGGATCGCTCTGTCATTCACAACAGAAAGCGAATCCATGAAAAAAGAAATGCTGATCAACGTGCGCCAGGCGGAAGAGTGCCGCATCGCCATCGTTGAAGACGGCGTCCTCGAAGAACTCTACATCGAGCGCACCAGCCAGGACAACTACGTCGGCAATATTTACAAGGGCAAGATCGTCAATCTGGAGCCGAGCATTCAGGCGGCGTTCGTCGACTTTGGCGTTGGCCGAAACGGCTTCTTGCATATAAGCGATGTCGAGCCTCAGTACTTCCGACAAGGCGGGTTCGACCCTGACAATCTGCCCGGTGAAGACGACCGCCCGCGCGGGGGCCGCAATGGAAACGGCCGCGGCGGAAACGGCCGCGGCAACGGACGGGGCGGAAACCGGCAAGGCCAACGCCCCCGGCGGTACAGCAACCGCCCGCGCATTAAGCCGCCCATCCAAGACATCTTCAAGCGGGGCGACGAAGTCCTGGTGCAGGTCATCAAGGAAGGCATCGGCACGAAAGGGCCAACGCTTTCGACTTACATGAGCATCCCGGGCCGCTACCTGGTGCTGATGCCGGCGCTGGGCCGGGTTGGCGTATCGCGCAAGATCGACGACGAAGACGCCCGCCGCAAATTGCGGGATATGCTGCTGGAACTCAACCCGCCCAAGGGCTTGGGGTTCATCGTTCGCACCGCCGGTGTCGAGCGAACGCGCCGCGAACTATCCCGCGACATGGCGTACCTACTGCGACTGTGGAAAGCGATTTATCGGCGGCTGGGGAAGACCGAAGCTCCGGTCGATATTTACGAAGAGAGCGACATGATCATTCGCACCATTCGTGATATCTTCACCACCGACGTCGATGCGATCTACATCGATCAGGAAGAGGCGTACAACCGGGCCAAGGAGTTCCTGCAACTGGTCATGCCGCGCTATGCCAACCGGCTGCATCACTACGACGGCAAGGAACCGCTATTTTACAAGTACAAGATTGATGAAGAAATCACCAGCATCAATCAGCGCGAAGTGAAACTCCGCAGCGGCGGCTCGATCGTCATCGATCAGACCGAAGCCCTGGTCGCCATCGACGTGAACAGCGGAACCTTCCGCGCCGACGACGACGCGGAAGTCAGCGCTTACAAACTGAACGTAATCGCCGCCAAGGAAATCGCCCGGCAGTTGCGGCTGCGGGATTTGGGCGGGGTGATTGTGAACGACTTCATCGACATGCGGCGCGAGAAGCACCGCCGCGGAGTCGAGCGCACCCTGCGCGACGCCGTGAAACGCGACCGGGCCCGCACCAAGATTCTGCGGACCAGCCCCTTCGGCCTGGTCGAGATGACCCGCCAACGCATCCGCCCCAGCCTGAAGCGCAGCGTCTTCGGCGATTGCCCTTGCTGCGAAGGCCGCGGGGTGGTCAAAAGTGTCGAGAGCATGGGCCTGGAGGTCGTGCGGATGCTGATCCTCGCCAGCCACCAGGACAAGGTTCGCCGCGTCACGGTGCGGTGCAACGACGAAGTCGCCGCCTACCTGAATAACAACAAGCGGAAGGAACTCGCCGACATCGAAGAGGGCGGCGACATGACCATTCAGATCCTCGGCAGCGAATCGGC
Organism: uncultured Planctomycetaceae bacterium; assembly: GCA_937967755.1. GTDB lineage: Bacteria > Planctomycetota > Planctomycetia > Pirellulales > Pirellulaceae > CALBTA01. The sequence goes on from CALBTA010000022.1 coordinate 6,095, forward strand.
CTT
>CALBTA010000023.1 GCA_937967755.1 uncultured Planctomycetaceae bacterium
CCCGCCCGGTGACTTTGTCCGCACCGTCGTGGCGAACGGGGCGCGTGCCGAGGACTTTGTATTGTTTCGTTTTCATTTGATGTTTTTCGATGAGCTAGTTGCGATTGAGTGCCTTCTGAGCCTCCTGCACGCTCCGTACGATCTTGTCGTATCCCGTACAACGACAAAGATTGTTCGCCAGGTCGAAGCGGATCTCTTCTTCGGTCGCATCGGGTTTCTTTTCCAGCAGCGCCTTGGCGGTGACGATGAAGCCGGGCGTGCAGACGCCACATTGCAGCGCTGCGCCTTCCAGGAAGCATTGTTGTATTGGGTGCATGTGCCCCTGCTCGGCGATTGCTTCGACGGTTTCAATTTCCGCCCCTTCGGCTTCGACCGCCAGCACGCAGCAGGCCAGCACGGGCACGCCGTTCATCATCACCGTGCAGGCCCCGCAGTTGCCGTTGTTGCAACCTTCCTTGGCACCCGTCAGGTCAAGCTGATCTCGCAGCACCTCCAGCAAACTGTGCCTCGCTTCGCAAAGAAATTCCTGCGGTTGATCGTTGACGGTGGTACTGCCGTGAAGTTTTTTGGTCACAATCGATTCCGTTTGTTCGTTTATGGGTAGAACGAAGTTGTAGTTCGTTCAGGACGCAGTGGAACTGCGCCCTACATAGTTGCTGCACTATTCAGCTTTGGCTCGCTCCGCGGCAATCGCCAACGTTCGTTTGGTTAATACGCTGGCCAGATGAACTCGGTACTCTTCCGTCCCCCGCATGTCACTGATCGGCTTCGCGGCCTGCTTGGCCAACTTTCCTGCTTCGGCAAACGTTTCTTCGTTTGCGGGCTTGCCAGCTAGATAGTCGCTGGCCGCTTGGGCGATCACCGGCGTGGGTGCAACCGCGGCCAAGGCGATTCGTGCTGACTGAATCGTTTCGCCCGCTTCGTCAAACTGCACCCAAGAGGCCGCGCCGGCGACGGCGATGTCCATCTCGTTGCGCGGAATGAACCGTTGATAGGCGCAGCCGCTCTGTGCCGGCTGCGCGGGCAATGTGAGTGAAACGAGCATCTCGCCCGGTTGTAAGACATTCTTGCCCGGCGCGGTACAGAACTCGGCGATGGGCACTTCCCGGTTGCCACCGGGCCCGGCGATGTTGGCGACTGCCTGGTAAGCAATCAGCGGCGGAATGGAATCGGCGGCCGGCGAACTGTTGCACAGGTTCCCGCCGACGCTGGCCCGGCTTTGACTCTGCCAGCCTCCAATGATCCGTGCCGCATCGCACAATCCACCATAGGCTTCGGCGACTTCGGCATGCTCATATATTTGGTAACAAGGCGTGGCCGCGCCCAGCGTCAATCCGTCGGCAGCCGAATACGACAGCGCGATCAACTCCGGGATCTTCTTAACATCGACGACAACATCCGCCTCGCGCAACCCTTCGCGAAGCTGCACGATGATGTCGGTCCCGCCAGCGAGCAGCTTCGCCCGCTCGCCATGTTTTTCCAACAGCCCGACGGCATCGGCAACGTCAGTCGGGGCCGCGTATTCAAAGTCTTTCAAGGGAGTCTCCGGAGACGTTCGCGCTGACGATTGAAGCGGCAGGGCGCAAGCCCTCCGGTGATTTCTCCCGCAATACCGGGCGGCTCGCGCCGCCCCGCTTCACCATTTTCAAGCCAACATTCTACCGTCATCGCGGCGCATCGCACCACCCAATGGCGAGTTGATATTTGCCGGCAATGGGCGGTAAAATGAAATCACAAAGACGACATCCCTCACTCTCGATACATCTATTCAAGGAGGCTCTCATGGCCATCGTCGCCGAACCGAAGAATGCCGTCGCCCGCCCCGAAGTCAAGCAAACGCAATGTTTCATCGATGGTCAGTGGCTGCCGGCCGCCAGTGGGAAGACGTTCGACACGATCGACCCCGCCACCGAAGAGGTCATCGCCCAAGTGGCTGAAGGCGACGCGGAAGATATTGACGCCGCCGCGAAGGCTGCCCGCCACGCGTTGGAAGAAGGCGAGTGGTCGCGAATGGACGCCCGCGACCGCGGGGCCTGCATGAACAGGCTGGCCGATTTGATCGAAGCGGAAGCCGAAGAGTTGGCCGCGCTCGAATCGCTCGATAACGGAAAACCGATCCGCGACGCTAAAGCGGCTGACGTGCCGCTGGTGATTGATTGCCTGCGCTACTACGCCGGCTTCGCCGATAAGATTCACGGGCAAACCATTCCGATTCGTGGCAACTACTTCTGCTACACCCGGAAAGAACCGGTCGGCGTTGTCGGGCAAATTATCCCGTGGAATTTTCCGATGTTGATGACCGCCTGGAAGTGGGGCCCGGCGTTGGCAGCGGGTTGCACGATCGTAATGAAGCCGGCCGAACAAACTCCGCTGACCTGTTTGCGCATGGCCCGGCTCGCTCAAAAGGCCGGCATCCCCGACGGGGTGATCAACGTCGTTCCCGGCTACGGTCCCACCGCTGGCGGAGCGATTGTCGAGCACCGCGGCATTGATAAGGTCGCTTTCACTGGCGAACATATCACCGCGCAGACGATCATGCGGAACGCCGCCGATTCGCTAAAGCGGCTGACATTCGAGCTAGGCGGAAAAAGCCCCAACGTCATTTTCGCCGACGCCGACATGGAAGCCGCCATCGAAGGCACGCACTTCGGCCTGTACTTCAACCAAGGCCAATGCTGCTGCGCCGGCAGCCGGGTGTTTGTTGAAGAATCGGTCCACGATGAGTTCATCGAGCGCATCGTCGAAAAGAACAAGACGCGGAAAGTCGGCCACGGGCTGGATCCCGAAACCGAACAAGGCCCACAGGTCGATCAGGCCCAATTCGATAAGATCATGGGCTTCATCGAGAAGGGGCAGGAGCAAGGTGCCCATTGTGTCTCAGGCGGCAGCCGCGTCGGAGACAAGGGTTACTTCATCGAGCCGACGCTGTTCGACAACGTGACCGACGACATGGACATCGCCCGCAACGAAATCTTCGGACCGGTGATGAGCGTGTTGAAGTTCAAAGACACCGAAGACATTATCCGCCGCGCCAACGACACGTTCTACGGCCTGGCCGCCGCGGTATGGACGCGCGACATCAGCAAGGCCCACGAGTACGCCGCGAAGGTGAAGGCCGGCACCGTTTGGGTCAACTGCTACGACGTCTTCGACGCCGCCGCCCCGTTCGGCGGTTACAAAATGTCGGGCATGGGCCGCGAACTGGGTGAGGAAGGTTTGAAGGCTTACCTGGAAACGAAAACTGTGACCGTGGCGATGGGCTAGGGAGTCGACTAATCAGCCAACTCCTTCGGCCGCACCACTTCGACCAGTTGCCAGGTGCGGTCGTCTTGTAGGCCCTTAGCGCCAGGATTCGCCTTCCGATTCCAGTTGCGCCGCGTTGGCGGTAGTCATTGAGATCTGCTGGTCGGAAAGCCAGGCCACGGCATGTTTCCAACCGGATTTTTTGCCCAGCAACATCACGGCGGACGCTTCGTGAACAATCCCGACCACCCGCCTCGCGCACTTCGTGAATTCTAACGTGGTATCACTGCGCGTGAACTCGAACTGGAGCAGGAGGTAACTGTTCCAGCATCCGATGCGGCGTTTCGGCCGTCCGCTCAGAATCGCCGCACTTACCCGAGGGCCATCCTTGTTAGAATGGTGGTGACTCCAAACACCGTTCAGAGTGGCAAGAGGTCGCCCTCAGCCCTCAATGATAAGGCACGTTCTCCATCGAACGGTGGATCATCTGTAGTCGCTTGTTGTTCGCCGCTCAATCGAGCCCGCTTGGTATCG
>CALBTA010000024.1 GCA_937967755.1 uncultured Planctomycetaceae bacterium
CCTAGCGCGCGCTGACAAAATGCGAAAGTGTGTCAGCGCGCGATGGCCATCGGTGGGGATGGTTGGGTGGTTGTTTATCAACGGCGACGGGTGCCGACGAGAGTCGCCTCCCACATGGGGACACGGTGGCTGGAAGCCCCGCTACGTTGCACCGCACACTTGCCCCGAGGTCCAGCAGAATTGTTGACCACTGCAATCCGTTGCTGCTATCTTGATCAACCTACGGTTCACCATGTGAGGGAGGGTTTTCGATGAAGCTTACGATTGGATGGCTGGTTCTGGCGGCCGCGATTTTGTCGCCGCAGGTGTCGCTGGGGCAACTGTTTTTTCAGAATAGCCTTGACGAATACCGGCAGCCGGAGTCGCGCTGGGAGCGCTGGTCGCAAACGAAGCCGCGCGACTTTATTGAGTACCGCAACGAGAAGGGCGAAGTGACGTTTCGGTTCGAGTTGGTGAAAGCCGAGGACCGCGCGCTGGTGATCAAATCGACAAAGCCGAACCCGTTTGGCGGCGACAAACCGCCGATCGAACGCGAGCAACGACATACCTTCGATGGCCCGGAATCGAACTTGCCCCCAGGAAAGAAGACCGAGACGACGATTACTTTGAACGGCAAAGAGATCGCGGTCACGCGCGAGGATTTCGCCAACCCGCTGAACGGGCAGCCGATCAAATCGGTGTACTACGCGGATGAAGCACCGTTTGACGGGATGGTGAAGTACGAGCAGTACTTCCAAGGCCGGCTACAGAGTACCTCCACGGCAACCTACAGCACTGGCGGCGAGGCGGTCGCCGCGACCGACCCTCCCGCTGCTGACGAGCCGGACGAACCCGAGGAACCAGCCGCACCGGCACCGCGGAAGTGGACCAGCAGCGGCGGCAACTTCACCATCGAAGCGACGTTGGTCAAATTCGCCGATGGCGTGGCGCACCTGAAACGTGCCGACACCGGCAAGCTGATTCAAGTCCCGCTCGACAAGTTGAGCGACGCGGATCAGCAGTTTTTGAAAGACCACTAGCTGCGGAAGTTAGCGGTGTGCTCCGGCCGTGGGAATGGCCGATTGCGCAGCGTGCATGGTTGAAGAGGCGGCAGCGGCGGGGGAGTCTGCGCGGCGATCCGCTTTGGCATCCGGCGGCGGTGTCGGCTCTGGCGCGTTGAGCGCTTGCAAGATGCGCAGCGGCTCGGGGTCGCCGGCGTGCGTTTGTTGCCAGAGGGCCAGGATTTGCCGCGCGGCATCGGCATCGCCGGCAGACAAGCGCGCGATGGCCAACCACCGCAGGCAAGTGATGTCGCGGCAGCCGCCATCGAGCGCCTGTTGCAGCAGCGTCAGTGCCGGTGCCCACTGCTGGCCGCTGGCCAAGACCGCGCCGGTAACGGCCAGTTTCAGCAGCGCTTGGGCTTCGTCGCTGGTGACGATGTGAACGATTTGCGAAAGCGCGTCGTCTTTCCGGCCATGCTTAATGTGCAACTCCATCATGGCTCGGGCCAGCCGCGGCGTGCTGCCTTCGCGCTCGATCGCGGTTTGTAAAACTTGCAGCGACTCGTCGTCTTTGCCTTGGGTTTGCAGGGCGGCGCTCCAACAAACCGCGGCGATGGCGGTGATTTCGTCCAGGTGCCAGACCAGCGGGTTGACCCGGCCGTACTCGAAGGCCGTTTGATAAGAACGGATCGCAAGGTCGATACGGTCGTCGGCTTGCAGATAGCCGCCCATCGCACAAAGCAGTTGTGCGTCGAGCGGGAACTGCTCCAGGGCTTTGATACACAACGAAAGCTGTGCCGCCCTCGCGCCGGGCGTTCCGTCCAGCGATGTGAGCAGACCGTAGAAGGCTTCCAGGCGTTCGCACGACGCGGTCGAATCGGCCTCCAAACATTCGCCGTAGAGATCGATGGCCGTTTGCGTATTGCCGAGGGTTTGCGCCGCCTCCGCGAGGCAGTTGAGCAGTTGCGGCGAACGCTGTTGCTGTCTGGCTTCGAGGTCAGCCAGCCGCAGGTTCCGTTGCGCCCGACCGCGCTTGATGGTCTCATCATGGTCGCGCGGGCCGCGGATGATTCGAAACGGCAGGCCGTCGATTGCGATGCCTACGTTGTCGAGCGTTTCGTGCAGACTTTCCCGAATGCGGCCTTGGAAGCGAACGCCCTGGCGGTTGGGAATCAGCCGCAGCCGGGCGACCTGTTCGGCCGCAATGACCCCGGGAGCCGCCGGCGGTTTGACGACCATCATATAGGCCGACGCCGGGTTCACCTGCCCGCCCGTGATCGCCCGCTTCAACTCGATTGTTTGCGATTGGCAGATGGTCTCGCCGGCATCCAACCACAGCACCCAATCGCCGTCGACGTGCGCGAGGGCATGATTGCGGGCGGCGGAGAAGTCGTCGCACCACTCGAAGTCCACAACGTTCGCGCCGAATTGCCGCGCGACTTCACGCGTGTTGTCGCTGCTGCCCGTGTCGACGACGACGATCTGGTCGGCAATGCCTTCGATGCATTGCAGGGTTTGGCTGAGGCCATCGGCATCGTTCTTGACGATCGTGGCAACGCTCACCCGGGGCGAAGAAGTTGGTTTCGAGGCGTTCGACATGGTTCATTCCAGCGCGTTCAATGGCAGGCCCAACAATCGGGTGGGGAAGTCTAAACGACGGGCGCGGCCGAAGATAGAGCGATTCGCAATGATCGATGCGTTGCCGCTAGCACGCGGTTCCGGCCGTCTGCTCGTCGAACATTGCGCGCAAGCTAGCGACGTAGATTCCAAGCATCGCGGGAATATTTTTCCAACGCCAATCGCTTGGTCAGTGCCTTCAGCTTGGCATCGAATTGAAGCTCACGATCAGCTTTCCACGCACGGGTGATGCACGTTCGCAACTCGTCTGGGTGGGCGGGCAGATTCGATACGAATTCGGCGTGCGATCGATCCGCGCGATACTCGGGTTGGCGCGGCGGCTGCCGTAGGCACTTGGCGATTAGCTCCAGTGGGAAGGCGTACAGCAAAGTTCCGTGGTACAGCATGTGTGTCCGGCAGCATCGCAAGCTATTCCCAGAAAACTTTTGCCGACCCCCGATGGTCAAGTCGCTGATCCCGCTTCGCTGGGCGTCGGGGTGAATGCCTTGTAGCTCCGATACAATTCTTTCCAAAACAAAGGCGTGCGCCTGGTCAATCATTCGCAGATGCGGCCTCCGTTGGTAGCTCAACACGATTGCATACATCAAACACCCCGGCCCGGCGACAATTGCCGCGCCGCCGCTATGGCGTCTCAGGATCGGCACTCCCAATTCGCGGCAGGCGGTTACGTTGACCTCGACGTCAACTTCGGACGCCCGGCCGACCACGACCGTAGGCGCTGGCGACTCCCAAATCCGCAACGCTTCGCTCGGCTGCCCCGCCCCTTCGGCAGCTTCCAGCAACGCTTCATCCAGAGCCAGGTTTTCGGCTGGTGTGTTCAGAGTTAGTTCCAACAGTTCCATGCGCGGATTGTACAGCGCGGGACCGCTTGACCATCAGCCCATCGTACCTACACTCACAGTAGGAACGCATGTTGTTCATCGGGCTCAACTCTCATGAGCGACGGATCGGAAATTCCATCGACCGCAACGACGCCGGGCAAACCGACGCTGGCCGACGATGCGCTGCCGCCGGTCGAAGTGCCGACGATGACATTCGTCACGCAGTTGTTCCTAATCCCGCTGCTAATTGTGTCGATCATCGTCGCGGTCTGGCTTTCGGTCACGTGGCTGGTGAACGTGGGCAGCGACCCGGAGAAATACGTCGCCGATTTGGAGAACCCCGGCAAGGGAAGTTGGCAATCGGCCGCCAGCCTGGCGGATATGCTTCGCAACCCGCGAAACGATGCGATGAAGCGCGACGCGTCGCTCTGCCGCAAGTTGTCTGAGGCGTTGGATAAGCAAATTGCCAGCGGCGAAATGAGCGACCACGCCATCAAGCTGCGTATCTTTCTTTGCCGTACGCTGGGGGAGTTTTACCGCACCGATGGCTTACCCGTGTTGATCAAAGCGGCAACGACTGAGCGCGATGCCAAAGAAGTCGTCGTCCGCCGGACTGCCATCGAGGCTATCGCCGTGCTGGCCGACAATACCGATCCGCAGCGGCTGTTGGACGAGCCCGATTTGCTGCCGGCGCTGCGCAACGCCGCGCTCGAACGGACTGACAGCAGCGAGGACGAGTCGGTTCGTGGCGATCTGCGAGCGCGCGCTGCTTTCACGCTGGGCGTGTTGGGTGGCGACGAAGCGCTCGACGTGTTGGACGATGTGGCCGGTGACGGCTACCCCAACGCCCGCTTTAATGCGGCGGTCGGCCTAGCTCGTAACGGAGATGAACGGGCGATTCCGGTTTTAGTCGAAATGCTTGATCCTGAAAACGAAGATGTGACCGCCGGAGAGGAAGAAGAGACGGCGATCGAATGGAAGCGAGCGCTGGTGATGGTCAACGCGCTCGAATCGATCGAACGGCTGGCAGAAATCAATTCCGACGCCGACCTAAGCGAAGTTGAATTGGCAGTCAGGAAATTAGAAGACGCCGAACTTCACAATCTAATTGCCGGCCGTATCCACACCGAAGCCCGCGAAGTGCGCCAACGGTTGGAGCGAAGGTAGTAGTAAGTTGAAATTCGGCCATCGAGTAAGACGGGTTTGTAACCCGTCCCCAAACGCAGTGAAACTGCGTTTTACGTGTCTGAATTTACTGTGGCTAGAAGCCCCCGCTACTGTTTGATGTCACATTCATTTTCCAGCCTTGCCGATGCCCTTTCCGCGCATGGCATCGATATTGCCGCCAGCCAGGCTGCCCACCTTGACGAGTACTGCCAGCGGTTGTGGGCCTGGAATGAGAAGCTGAACCTGACTCGGCATACCGACTATGAAACTTTTGCGATTCGTGACGTTTTCGACACCTTGCAGCTTGCCGAATTGATCGGTGAAGGCGACGAAGTGCTGGACGTCGGAACGGGCGGCGGCGTGCCGGGCGTGCCGCTGGCGATCATCCGCCCCGATTTGCAAGTGGTGCTCTGCGAATCGGTTGGGAAGCGGGCGTCGGCGGTGAAAGACATCGTGGAACAATTGCGATTGCCCGTGCCGGTTTACAACGAGCGGGCGGAAGACCACCTGGCCGATTCGCGCTACGACACCCTCGTCGCCCGGGGCGTTGCCCCGTTGTGGAAGATTCTCTACTGGTTCCAAGATCACTGGCTTTCCATCGGGCAGCTTTACCTAATCAAAGGTTCCCGATGGCTGGATGAGCGCGCCGCCGCCCGCGAACGCGACCTGACGCGGAATGTGAACATCCGCATCGCCGCCGAATACGAAACACCGGTGACGGGTGCGGCAAACGTGATTCTTCGCGTGACAAGGAAGTAGGGCGGCAAGCCTTGACGGCGACTGGCTATTGCGAGTCCCTCAAGGCTTTCAAGCTTCGCCGCGGGACGACTTTCTCAGGCATTTACCCGGCGGCGACCAAGTTAGCGAAGCGTTTCTGAGGAACAGGGGGCTGTTCAATTGGGCTGCCGCGCCTACAGAGACGGAGACTGAGACACCATCTTCTTTGCCCCCGCTGTAAAGGATTGAATCAGATGAAGAGAAATTCATTTCTGGCAATTGTTTTCGCCTTCGCGGCTGTTCCATTGCTTGCTGACGACCACGTGGCGTCGTTCTCAACCATGATCATTCGCAAGTACGACAAGAATGATGACCGAAAACTGAACGCTGATGAATACCCCGATCTCTACCGAAACTATTTCGGCACGACGGATGCGAACCGCGATGGGTACGTCGATGCAGAAGAGTTGACAGCTGAAATGGAAAAGGCGCGTAGGCAGTGGCGCGAAAAAACTCGGCAACGGGCGGAGCAGCAGCGTGCAAGAAAAGTGCAGGAGTTTGTGGACCGGGCTTTTTCCCGGGACGCGAATGCAGACGGAAAGCTCAACGCTGATGAAGCTTCCGCCAGGATAAAGAAGCCGTTCGGTGAGGTCGACAAGGATAGCGATGGGTATCTTTCCCGCGAAGAAGTAGCGGAGGCATTCGGGCTTGAGGCCGGCGCGTCGCGAGATATCGTCGAAACCGCCGTAGCGGCCGGCACGTTTCGAACCCTGCTTCGGGCTGCAAAAGAAGCTGGGCTGGCCGACGCCCTCCAAGCTGACGGGCCAATTACCGTGTTCGCCCCCAGCGACGACGCTTTTGCGAAAATCCCGCACGAAGACCTAACGGCCCTGTTGAAAGACAAGGAACAACTGGCGGCCGTGTTGAAATTTCACGTGGTGGCGGGGAATGTTCTCGCAAAGGATGTTGTTGAGCTAACGTCGGCGAAAACTTTGCAGGGCACGGCCGTGGAAGTCACTGCCGGTAACTGCGGTGTGCGGGTAGGCGGCGCGAAAGTCACCAAGGCCGATATTCGCTGCAGCAACGGTGTGATTCACGTCATTGATACGGTTCTGTTTCCACCAACGCAGGATCAGTCCGCTGATATCGCCGCGTCGACGCCTCGCCAATCCGATTCGCTGGAATCGATAGTCCAAACGGCGGCGAAGTCCGAATCCTTTAGCACGCTAGTCACGGCCATCAAGGCTGCCGGCTTGGTCGAATCGCTCAGCGGTAATTCGTCCCTAACGGTATTCGCACCAACGGATGAAGCATTCTCCAAGATACCAGAGGCGACATTGCAGGCGATTTTCGCCGACAAAGAAAAGCTGACTGCCATCTTGAGTTACCACATTGTCCCCGGCAAGTACTCGGCCGAAGACGTAGTGCAAATCGATTGGGCGAAGACGCTGCAGGGGCAGGCGGTTGACGTTACGGCAACGAAGCAGGGAGTCAAAGTCAATGGCGCGAATGTGATTCAGACAGATATCCTGTGCAGTAACGGAGTCATGCACGCAATCGATTCCGTCATTCTTCCCGACGTAGCGACTTCAGCATCCGCCGACTCGCTGCTGCCCTTCCGTAGCGACGACTTCAATAAGACTTGGGTCACGGTGAACGACGGCGTAATGGGGGGCGTTTCCGATGGCAACGTTCGCTTGACGAAAGACAACACCCTTGAGTTCTACGGCAAACTCTCGCTACGCAACAACGGCGGCTTCGCTTCGGTCCGTTCTCTGCCGCGGGAACTTGACGTGGAAAGCGGCG
>CALBTA010000025.1 GCA_937967755.1 uncultured Planctomycetaceae bacterium
AGAACGGCACTCAATTCGTCGAATCGACGCAAACCGTGCGTCAGCCCGTTGCAAACACCAACGTGGAACGACGCGAACAAACGGTTTACCGCGAAGAGTACATCACGCAGATGAACGAGTCGCAGCAGACGTATTTGGCCCCCGTGACAGAGTACCGCTGGGAGCCGCGCGTGCATGGGCGATTGAACCCGTTTCGCCCTCGAACGGTCGCGTACCACCTTGTTCCGCGCACACGTTGGGAACCGCGCACGCACACGGTTCGCACGCCGGTGACGACGCGGCAGCTTCGCCCTGAAACGCAAGTGGTCGAAATTCCGCGCCGCCAGCTTGGCTTCGCCCAACAGCAACTTACCACGCGAACGGCGATGGCCCCGAGCGGATCGACCTTCACCGCCAACAACGCGGCGAACTCCGCGCCGGCGGCGACTTCGGTGGCCGGACGCCATCATGCGTTGCCATCGGCGGCTCCGCAGACGGCCCCGCTAACTGCCAGCGGCAGCGGGGCGACCGGCGGATCGCAAGTGGTGATCCCGAATGTGGCAGCGCGGCCGGGCATTATCGGCGGCGTGCATCAGATGGAAGGTGATCATCCGCGCTTCGGAAGCGGGACGCAGCGGTATTAATACGCTCCGCGTCCTGTAATCACCGTCCACGGTGTTTTCACCAGCAGCCACAGGTCGGTGAAGAAGTTTTGGTTGCGGGCATACCAAATATCCATCCGCACCCAATCTTCAAAACCGATTTCGCTGCGACCGCTGACTTGCCACAGGCAGGTCAGCCCCGGCTTAATCGCCAGGCGGCGGCGGTGCCAGACTTTATATTGCACCACTTCCTTGGCGACGGGCGGACGCGGTCCCACCAGCGACATGTGCCCAGCGAGAACGTTGAACAGTTGTGGCATTTCGTCGATGCTCGTCTTTCGCAGCCAGCGCCCGATGCGCGTGATCCGCGGGTCTTGGCGGTTCTTGAAGATCGGGCCGTCGTTGTGCTGGTTTTGCACCTGGGCTTGCAGCTTGTCGGCATCCAACCGCATGGTGCGGAATTTGATCATCGGAAACTTCTTGCCGAGGTAGCCGATCCGCTGCTGAATGAACAGCGGTTTGCCGCGCGTTGTGATCATCAGCACGATGTACGTTGTAAGCAGCACAGGTGACAGCGCGACGATCAATGCGATTACACCGACAATATCGAATCCGCGCTTGAGCACGCGGTAGGCTTTCTCGCGATTGCCTTCGGGCGTGGCCACCGGCTGATCTTGTTCGAGCGCGGTCTGCAATTGCTCCGGCGCGGCGTCCTCTTCGCCAAAGCGGCGATGGTCGCGGCGGTCCGGGGTGATCCGCTGGGTAGATCGGCGCTCACGATAGACGCGAGAGGTTTCGGCTTGGGCAAGTGGCTGGCTCATGGTCGCTCCGTGGCAAGTTCGCTTCACGTTTGAAACTGTTCTCGTCTGAATGCCCAACAGAAGTGCAACCACCGTGCCGATTTCGCTGCCAATTGCACAAGATGTGCGTAAGTCGTGGCATACCAACAAGATACGTGTATGGTGGTTTTAGCGATGAGTTCTGAACTCCGTTCCACAACGTTGCCAAAACACAACACCCTGATTTTGCGGCTCTCGGATGTTGAATTTTCGCATCGAACTTTGAGATTGGCCCCGAGCCGCTTCGGACGAGGAACAAGCACGATTAAACGCCCTATCTGGTTCAGGGCAGCAAACACTTGTCATGGTCGCGAAGAATTCAGGAAGACAGCTGGTCCGGAGACTCTTGGGCTGAAAGTTGACGAAAGCTCACAACCGGCTGGCGGTCGTCGCAACAGTACACTCTTCTGTGAAGGTTCTTTCGGCAGTTCTCGAAAGCCGTTCGACCGTCTAGCAAAAACTGCTATAATGAGGGCCAAAGATGCATCCAACCCGCAGCGATAGGAATTCCATGTACGCTCAAACCATCGCCCCGGCAATTCTGTTGGCCCTTTGTACAGTTGGCTTGGCTCAATCGGGCGACGTCGATGAGCCCGCTCTGGCCGCCGAATTGATTAAGCAGCTAGGTGCCGACTCGTTTCACGAGCGCGAAGCAGCGATGGCGAAGTTGATTGGGATCGGGCCTTCGGTTGAAGAGGAAGTGGAAGCGGCGACCGACGCGGCTGATCCGGAAGTGGCTTACCGGGCGCGAAAGATCCTCAAGGAAATTGATCGCAGCCTGATCACACAGCAGCGCGAAGCCTTTCTGGGCGGGGACGTCGAGAAGTTGAAGGCCAATGCCGAAAGTTGGCAGCGGATGGAGGAGATGCTGGGGAACACGCGCGAGTCGCGCGAGCTGTTCCTAGAGATGCAAGTTGCCGCGGAAGACTTACTGACGCTGGCAGAGAACGACCCCCGGGCGTGTTCCGGCGAGATTGCACAGTTGTATACGAAGGACCAGAACGCTCGCCGCTTTGGTGGGCAAGGTTTGCCGCGCGGTGTAGTCGTCGCCATGGTCTTTATAGGGGCGGACGAGGATATCACGCTCGACGCGGCGACGATGAGCCGCAGCACGTCGCTGCTTTACCGGCACAAGGGAGCGCTGGGCGATAACGATCTGTTCAAGCAAATGCTCGGCAAGTGGGTCAACTCGAAAGCAACTGGCACGCAGCAATATCAGTTCCTGCGCCTTGCGCAGCAGTTCAATTTAGAAGAAGGCATCACGCTGGCCCGCAAGATGGTCGATGGGGCCGCCCACAATTCATACAAAGCACACGCGATTCTGACGTTGGGGATGCTGGGTGGGGAAGAGGATATCGAACTGCTCGAAGGGCTAATTTCCAACGACACCCGGGTGGGAACAATCTCGCGCGGGAAGCAACGGATGGAATGCCGGCTGGGCGACGTCGCGTTGGCGATGGCCCTGGCACTGACGGAGCAAGAGGCAAAAGAGTACGGCTTCCCCAACGCCCCCAACGGACGCCCCACCAGCACGAGCTATCACAACTACGGGTTCGTCGACGACAAACAACGCAGCGACGCGCGGAAGAAGTGGGAAGAATACAAGGAAGCTCAAGAATAGTGTTTCGACGGCCTTGGAAGACCGCCGTACCTGTTTACGAGCGAAACCGAAAGGTCTGGCTGACGTAGCGCCAAACCCGTTGGCCGATGGTTTGATATCCGGCCCTGATGCGTGCCGTTCCGGTCGCACCCGTGTTGATTAGTCCTTGCCCGTCGTCGATGTGGGCGCTGGCCTGGTACTTCGTGGTTAGGGCCTTGCCGTAGGGATCTTCGGCCGCTGGCTTGCCGCCGGTTTCCCGTTCTAACTGCGCGACTTGCACGATGCGGCTGTTGAACGTGTCGGCCGGAAGCGAGGCGAACTTGAATTTCACGTCCTGCTCGGCGGCGACGAAGTCGACTTCGCTTTGATCGATATCGATCACTGCCTCCAGCTTACGTGGATCGCCCACGTAGCAAAGCAACACGCCCGCTTCCATCGACGCACCGAGGTTGCAACTGGCGAGTGGCCGATCACGCCAGGTGGATAACTCCCCGGGCACCGCTTCATCGGCGACTTTGGCGGGCGGAATGACTTGCCCTTCGGCGGGTGAAACGACGCTCAATGCGGCGCGGTCGCGTTGTCGCTGCAGCAATTGCTCTTCGACACTGCGCAGCGACTGCTCGGCTTCGCCCACTTCCATCGCGGCCGTCGCATTGGTGAATTGCCGTCGCCGCAGGTCGTCGACCCGCGTGAGCAACTGTTCACGCTGCCCTTGAACGCGGGCCAGGCCCAATTCCACGTCGATGCTGGCCAGCGTTGCCACCGGTTGCCCCGGGTGCACCGGCTGCCCAGGTTTGACATGAACTGCTTGCAATTGCCCCGGCACGTCGACGTACACGCTGGCCGCGTCGCGCGGCTGCACGACGAACGGGCATTCCACATGGTACGGCAGCGGCACGAACATCAGCGCCGTGAGAACGCCTACCAGGCCACGTGTCTTGTTCACTTTTTCGACTCTCCCGGGTACGTGGAAGAACTGCACCAATTGCCACAGCGGCTGAATCACCAGCCCCCACAGGGCCAGCACCGCCAGCAGTTGGCCGATGACTTGCAATCCGTATGGTTCGAAGACGCGGTTAAGGAACCACAAGATCGATAGGCAGATGATCCAGCGGTAAGCCGCCGCGGCGACCGTGTAAAATGCAAAGAACGCCTGATTCCGCTCAGGCAAAAAGGGGTCTTCGTGCTGTTCCATGCCGAGGCAGACCGAACCGAGCCAACGCCGCAGCACGCTGGACGATTTGCTGCGCAGGTTCGGAATCTCAACGATGTCTGACAGAATGTAGTAACCGTCGTAGCGCAGTAGCGGGTTCGCATTGAACAACACCGTGCTGACCGACGAAACGAACATCACGTTCAGGCAGAGGTAGTTCAGCAGGCTCGGTTCGGTGAACCACCAAACGAACGTGCAGATGGAAGCGAGCACGATTTCAACATACATCCCGGCCGCACCAATCGCCGCCCGATGCCACTTGTTGGGCAGCATCCAGGAGTCGGAAACGTTGACGTACAGACAGGGTGTGAGAACCAGGAACATCACGCCCATCTCGTGGCACTCGCCTTTGAATCGCTTGCAGACCAGCCCATGCCCGAATTCGTGAAGGACCTTCGTCAACGCCAGAACGATCCCCAGCGCGAACCAATTCTCCAGCGCGAAGAATTCACTGAACGTGGGCAGGCGCTGGCGGAATTCGTCAAGCTGTACCGTGACCAATAGTCCCGCTGCCACGGCCAGCAACAACCCGAGAATGGTCATTGGTTTGGAAAACAGCCAGCCAACGCGGGCATCCAACCAGGTGAGCAGCCGGTCGGGATCGAAGCCTTGGAACCGGATCGCCAGAATGTTCGTGACTTTGCCCATCCATTCTTTGCGAATGGTTTTGGTCCGCCGATCCAGCAACTGCGGTGCTTGCCCCGGCGAGTCGGAAAGAACCAGCCCGCTGCGGTGAAGCGAACCGACGAACGCGGTCAGTTCTTCCAGCGACAACTTCTGCGTGGGAAACCGCCGTTCGAACCGCCGGCGAATTTGTTCCAGGCTTGCCCGCCCGTCAAGCATTTCCAGCAGCGCGTACTCTTCATCGTGAAAGCGGAAGTACTTCAGCGCCAGCGGGTCTTTGACCACCCAGAACGACTTGCCATGATAGGCTTGGCGCTCCGCGGTCAAATCAGGCCGCCGGCGCAGCCCCAACGGGCGCGAGGCAGAACCGATCAATGCGTTCGAGGCGTTTGCCATGTCCGATCCGTCACCTTACCACCCCTTCACCTAGTCACCTCGTCACCGTTACGGTGTGACATCAACCGTCATCGTCGACGCCATCCCGGGTCGCAGCAGCCACTGGCCACCCTCTTGGGCGTTCTGAACTTCCGCCCTGACGCGGTAGCGGTTGCCGGCCTGCACGAGCGGGCTGACGAACGTGACTTGCCCAGGCAGGCTGACCTTGCGGCTGCGGGCCAATTCAAAGTGAACTGTGACCGGCCGACCGGCGATCTCGCTGGCGTTGAACTGCGCCGCGCTGAGAAACCCTTCTACGCGCAGGCGATCCATGCGGGCAACCCGCGCGACCGGTTCGCCAATTTGGACCCACTCGCCCGGTTTCTTCAGGACTGTCAGCACGATGCCGTCGATGGGCGAGGCGATACGCCGCCGGTCAATGGCCGCGGTCGCGGAATCCACGGTTGCCTGGCTCACCTCGGCATTCAGCCGTGCGACGTTGCGTTCCATTTTGCTGCGATCGATTTGCAGATAGGCCCGGTGCTGGGTCAATTGCAAGCGGCGGATTTCGCTGCGCGGAACGGTTCCTTCAACGCGGCTGTTCGCATCGGCCGCGGCACCGTATTCCGACTGCGCCACGCGGTATGCCGCCTCGGCGTAGCGAACTTCGATATCGTCTTCGCTGCGGGCCTGCGCGGCTTTTAATTCCGCTTCGGCCGCCTGCTTTTGCAAGCGCGGCTGCGAATCGTCAGCCTGCGCCAGCAGCATCCCACGGGTAACCGTTTGCCCGTCTTGCGTCGTGACGACACGACCTTGAGCATCGCGAAGTTCGACCAGCAAGCCAGCTTCCTGCGCGGCGACTTCGATATCGTCGATCAGCGAAACGTAACAATGTTCGAGGGTAGGGTCTTGGGGGAAGGCCGTGCCGGCGAAGGTTGCAACCAATGCCGCAGCGAATACGCCTAACTGGTTTCCTGTAAATCGAAGCATTTGTGATTCCTTACATGTAGGACGAAGTTTTACTTCGTCTCGTACGCAGTGGAACTGCGTACTACGACAGCCTTACAGTCGAAACAACACTTGCGACTGAACGAACTCCAGCACGTCGTGCAGCCAAACGTAACCCAACGGCCGGCGGCCGCATTTCACGCGGGCGGAAACAGTCGCGCCGGGCCGAAGCTCAGGCAACTCTACCTTGTCAATCGCGACGCGGACGACCACCGATGGGTCTTGTCCTTCCACGGCGTCGGTGACTTGCCCGATTTCCTGCACATAACCGGTGAACTCCTGCCCGGGGTGGGTCGCCAGCATGAATGTGACCGGCAGCGGCCCGTCACTGGCCAGCGCCGCTCGCTTCAGGTGACCGACACGCCGCTGCGGCATTTGCACTTCCAACTGCCAGTCGCTGGTCGGGTCGACGACCGTCAACAGCGATTGCCCTTGCCGGACCGGGCGGAACATCAGGCGGTCGCGAACTTGCCATGTGACGACCTGCCCGCGAATGGGGCTGGTGATGGTTAGTTGCTGTTGTTTCTGTTGGTACAGCAGAAGCTGTTTGTCGATGCTCTCGACGGTTTTGCGAAGTTGAAACAGCTCGCCGCTGAGGCGGTCCTGGTCTTCCGGGTTGGCTTTGTGCGACGAGAGCAGTTCGCGGTCGAGCGCTTCCATTCGTTCACGCGCGGCGAGCTTTTTACCGACCAGATCGGCGACGGCGACGTCCAGATCAGAAGTGCTGCGCATCGTCGCCAGCGTCTGCCCGGCGAAAACCTCTTGCCCATGGGCGATCGGCACATCGATCACCGTGCCGTCGATTCCGGCGAACACATCGCGGCGGACCGATGGTTCCAGCGTTCCGCGCCCTTCCAATTCAAAGCTGGCTGGCACGAGGGTGAGCG